>JBLYYQ010000035.1:0-9941 GCA_048550035.1 Nitrospinota bacterium | reverse complement strand
TGGTGGAGGCGAGGGGAATCGAACCCCTGTCCGAAAATCATAACCTAGGGCTTCTACGCGTGTAGTCTATGATTAAAATTTCACACCTTTAAGTGCTCTATAGACAGGCTCTTTAAGATGCTAGCTATCTAAATTTCGCAAACTAAAGCGATAACAGACTTTAATTTGCTAGCCTAACTTTCGACGCTTCGCTCTTGTCCGTTAAGCAAAAACAAGGGAAACGGCTATCTTACCGGTTATTAAGCGGCGATAGCTAATTCATAGTCGTTGTTGACTATAGTTTGTCACCTTGTTTACGTGGCTGATGACATCCACGACGCGCAATCCTAAATTAAAATAATTCCCGTCGAAACCTTGCGCCCCCTCAGTTATTATTTCACTAGCTCTAGTATAGCGCTTTGTTCTCTATTTGTCAGGTTTTATAATATCTGAATTCCTTAGGATCTTCATTATTTCACCTACTGTCATAAATGAACCTGTAATCAATACTTTACTATCAGGTTGCATATTTAATATATAGCTTAGCAGTTGATCCTTATTTTCAATCAAATTTATATATTCAAAATAGTTTTGAGCTACCGATTCTAATTTCTCAAGACTTTCTGCCCGCTCTTCATTAGGAGAATAAAGAGATATCTTCTCTGTGTAAGTTGCGATGATCGCTAACATCCGTTTGTAATTCTTATCGCACATCACTCCGAAGATGATCTCTACATCACCTAGCTTGCGGCGCTCCTTTAATATTGATATTAATGCGCTAATCGCCGCAGGATTATGGGCACCATCTATTGTTATGTCAGGAAGTTTGCTAACTTTCTCATAGCGACCTTTGCACTGTAGCTTGCTAAAACTTGATCTAATCTGATCTGAGCTCAATGAAAGCGCAAACTGCTTTCTTAAGACCATTGCAGTCTTAATCGCAACTGCTCCATTTTCCACTTGATGCGCCCCTATAGTTGCTGAGCTTATCTCTTCAATAGTTAGTTCATCATCAAAATAACTAAAACATTCTCTATTATATCTGTCGGCTAGTCGTTTAAGGTCAAAATCTACCTTCAATTGATAACAGTCTGCCTCTTGTTCCTTTGCTATATCAATAATTACTTGCTGTGCTATGCTATTTTTTGCATTAAAAATTAATGGGACCTTTTTTTTAATAATTCCAGCCTTCTCATACCCTATTGCAGGCAAGGTTTTCCCTAGTTTATCTTCATGATCTTTTGCGATCGAAGTTATCACTGTTGCAACAGGAGTTATTACATTTGTTGAATCTAGTCTCCCTCCCAATCCGACCTCGATCACTGCAAAGTCAACCTTGCTCTTAGCAAAATATAGAAACGCGATCACAGTGCTGATCTCAAAAAATGTCAACTTGATAGGAGATGGCAATAGAGCAGCTGCTATAACCTCCTCTTCTAGTTTTATAAGTTCTGATGGGCTAATTAACCTATTATTAATTGAGAACCTCTCGCAAATCGATTCAATATGAGGCGAAGTGTATAACCCAACTTTAAGATCTGCTTCTTGTAAAATTGAGGCAATCATTGAAGAGGTAGATCCCTTTCCATTCGTTCCTCCAACATGGATTGTTTTGCAACTTTGTTCTGGATTGCCGAGCCGCTTTAAGATTTCTTTTGTGGCACCAAGATCTAGATTAATCTTGGCATAGTTTAAATTACTAAGAGGTTGTTTATCAGCCATTTAGCCAAAACTAATTATAAGTTTAAAAGATACTGAAGCAGGTTTGCTATGGTAACCTTTAGCTGATGACGATGTACAATAATATCTATAAATCCATGTTCTAATAAAAATTCAGCACGTTGAAAATTTTCAGGTAGCGTCTCTTTTATCGTCTGCTCAATGACTCTTGGTCCTGCAAAGCATATCAACGCACCAGGCTCTGCTATTATTATATCTCCGAGCATTGCATAACTTGCGGTTACACCTCCTGCCACAGGATCTGCTAACACCGAAATAAAAGGGAGTTTCATTTGAGATAGCTTGGCTACTGCAGATGCAGTTTTCGCCATCTGCATTAATGATAGCATCCCCTCTTGCATTCTAGCTCCACCAGAACAAGATACGATTACTACAGGTTGTCTCTCTTCGATTGCACGCTCAAATGTGCGGGCGATCTTTTCGCCCACCACAGAACCCATCGAACCTCCTTGAAATTTGAATTCCAATGCGCCAATCTGTAGCGCAATACCATTCATCAATCCGGAGCCTGTAATAATTGCATCTTTTAAGCCGGTCTGCTTCTCAGACTGGAGTAAGCGATCTTTATATTTTTTTGTGTCTCGGAAGCTCAATGGATCAGGGCTTGTCAACTCTTTATCACTCTCAACAAAACTACCTTCATCAAGGAGCGATGCTATCCTAGCACTAGCTGACATATTCTTATGATCACTACACTTCGGACAGATTTTAAGATTATTCTCTAGCTCGTTGTTATAGATGATCTCTTTGCAGTTCGAACATTTCGACCAGAGCCCTTTTGGAATATCCTTGCGCCCTGTTATACGTTCTAATGGCTTTTTGACTTTTGTAAACCAGTTCATAAGCTTTCATTCTAAAGTATGATTATAAGTAATGTCTACTATAATCTATTTACCAGCGATTCTTCAATAACTGTTATTAAAGAATCTACCTCTTAGAGGCTTCTTGTTTGTTGACTGCAGAAAGCCACGCCTTAGCAGATGCTTCAATAATATCTGTAGAGCTACCTTTCCCTGCAAATATTTCATCCTTAATCTTGACTCGAACGGTGGCTTCACCCATTGCATCTTTCCCAATCGTAACAGGGCGAATGTTATACCAAATTAGCCGACCTATAGATTTCGTTATTTTCTCTATTGCCCTAAATGCAGCATCAACCGGACCATCACCCATGGAAGAATCTACCATGAGCTTGTCATCTGCAGTTTTAAGCGTTACTGTTGCAGTCGGGGTTATGTTAGAACCTGACAGACTCTGGACGCTAACAAGCTCCCATACAGGGTTAATCGGTTCTGAAATCTCTTCATTGATCAAACTTTCTATATCGGCATCAAAGATCTCTTTCTTCTTATCTGCTAATGCTTTGAACTTTTCAAATGCAGCTTCAAATGATGATTTCACCAGAGTAATATTTAAGCTTTCTAATCGCTTCCTAAAGGCATGTCGCCCTGAATGCTTCCCTAATATTAACTTGCTCTCCTTTGCCCCGATTAGCGAAGGTTTGATAATCTCAAAAGTTGTAGGCTCTTTTAAAACTCCATCTTGATGGATACCAGATTCATGTGCAAATGCATTTTCACCCACGATAGCCTTGTTCGGCTGAACAAATGTTCCTGTAATAGCGGTTAATAATCGAGAGCTTCTAAATAACTCTTTGGTATTTACACTAGTTTTAACCTTTAGGTAATCAGCACGAGTATGGATACCCATGACAACTTCCTCTAATGCTGCATTACCTGCTCTTTCACCAATCCCATTGATAGCAGACTCTACCTGCCTTGCCCCAGCTTCTATTGCTGCAATCGAATTTGCCACTGCTAATCCTAAATCGTTATGGCAATGAACAGAAATTATAGCTTTGTTAATGTTTGACACATTTAATTTAATTTCACTTATCATCTGAGCAAATTCTGATGGAATTGCATACCCCACAGTATCAGTAATGTTAACGGTGGTAGCCCCTTCATCAATAGCAGCCTCTAGTATGTCGTATAAAAACTTACGCTCAGTTCGTGATGAATCCATCGCAGAAAATTCAATATCATCAACAGCACTTTTGGCAAGTGATATTGATTTTTGAACCATCTTGATCGCCTCTTTCTTGCTTTTATTTACCATCGCTAAATGGCTCTTACTAGTCCCTATAAATATATGGACTCGCTTCTTCTTTGCAGCAGCAAGAGACTCAATACAAGCATCAACATCACCTTCAATGGCACGGGCCAATCCTGCAATGGTGACAGTTTTAATCTTCTTTGAAATTGCCTGAACCGATTTGAAATCACCTTTTGATGAGATTGGAAAACCTGCTTCAATTATATCTACTTTCAACTTCTCAAGTTGTGATGCCAACATTAATTTTTCATCAATAGTCATCGAAAAGCCGGGTGACTGTTCGCCATCTCGTAAGGTTGTATCGAAGATTTTTACAGTTTCTTTAATATTTTTTTGTTTATTCATAGTCCAATAGACCTCTTATACTAAAATTTGTTCTTAAAATTTTACTACTTATTTTACTAAAAGTCAGGTTGGGGTAATTATATAGACGCGCGCAACGGCGCAAGCAAGGTTAGAGTGGATGAACTCCAGTCAATCTTAATCAAAACGGCTAATACACTATTTATCATTTTTACCTCATTTGTAGTCTAAGGAAGATTTTACTCTTTGTCAACTATTTGTATCAGGTTATCTTCAGATCTATCATATAAGAAATTGATTTAGTTTGAAATAAGTGATAGAATAAGTGTTATTAAAAATTTTGGCAATGAAAATTATCTATGATTGAATTTATAGCAGTTTATAGCTCCAGTCTGATTGGAAGTAATGGCAGTTCTTTATCTGTTTTGGGTTTAATATCACATACTGGGTGGGTCGGGAAGTTTGTTTTAGCACTCCTCTTAGGACTATCAATAGCCTCTTGGGGAATTATGATTCACAAATATAGATTGTTTCAAAATATTAATCGAGACGGGGCTCTTTTCAACAGTTATTTTCATAGGCGTGGTATCCAGATTGATACTCTCTATAGTTATGCAAATAAGATGAAAACTTGTCCCATAGCTCGTCTCTTTTTAGCAGGATATATAGAGCTTGCTGCTCAGTTTCGCCTTACCCAAGATGCAAGAGCGATCACCTCTGACGAGTTGGTATTAGAGAAGATTGATTCAATTGCAAGAGCACTCGAGCGAGCGTCAGCTGAAGAATCTACGCAGCTAGAATCTTACAGTTTCTTTTTAGGTGCAACAGGTTCAACAGCCCCATTTATCGGACTGTTTGGGACTGTATGGGGTGTTATGGAGGCGTTTGCAGGGATCGGTGCAACAGGTTCTGCAAGTGTAGCTGTCGTTGCTCCTGGCATTTCAGAAGCTCTTATTGCAACTGCGGCTGGAATATTTACAGCAGTACCTGCGGTTATAGGATATAACTACTTTGTCCAAGAATCGAAAACTCTCTCAAGCCAGCTTGATAACTTCTCGTTAGATTTCCTTACTATGATCGACAAAGTCTACATAAAGCTCTCTTGATAATATGAGCCATTATTCAAGGAAACTTTACCACTCAAGGCGAGCTTCAAGACATAATCACCGTCTTATTTCTGAGATCAATGTTACTCCATTTATAGATGTAATGTTGGTTTTGCTTATTATCTTTATTGTTACTGCGCCGTTATTGCAAAATGGGTTAGATGTTGACCTCCCAGAGGAAAATCTCGGACCTACTCTTGTAGCTGATGATCTTATGGTAAGTCTAAGAAAAGATGGGAAGATATTCTTTAACGATAAACGAGTCACTGAAGAAGAGCTCCTAAATGAGATAAAAGCTATCTCAAAAAATAAAGCGGCTCAACTCTTTCTTCGTGCTGATAAAGAGTTAAGCTATGATGCTGTCATCAACTTAGTTGGTCTAATCAGAAAAGGTGGTGCTGTCAAAATAGGGTTAGTTGCAACACCTGAACCACTCTAAATATTAATTAACGAACATGACCCGATCAGGATTGAGATCCTTTTTGCTTGCTTAGTGGAGTATTAGACGATGTCATTAAGAACTGCAATTACGATATCTCTTATAGGGCATGCTCTTCTATTTGTTACTGCTGCCTATTTCCAATTCAGTAAAAGTCCCTCTATCACTCCTGGCTACCATGTAGTCGATATAGTAAGTCTCGATCAGCCAGTTGCAGAAATCAAGGAAGAGGTTGCCAAGGAGGTTGAAAAAGTTCAAGAGGTAGCGCCGGTTACTAAGGCTCTACAGTTCTCCCCAAAAAAGGTTGCAAAAGATAAGAAGCTAAAGCCGCAAGAATTGAAAACTCCTAAAAAAATCAAAGTTGCAAAGAAGAAAACGCCGATCAAAACTATTGGCGATGAGGTTCGTTATCAATATTATATCGATCTTATGGTTAATGATATTTATGACAATTGGGAAACTATCGGGGTAGATGTATCAACCAAAACAAGAGATCCTATTGCGAGGTTCGATATTTTAAAAGATGGCTCTATTATTAATATAGAGCTAGTGACATCGTCTGGGAGCAAGACATTAGATGATTCTGTCCTTAAGGCTATAAGGAAGGTAGTATTGCCACCGCTGCCAAAAGTATATAAAGAATTTCTGTTGCCAATTCGATATACATTTGAGTACGATCAAGTTATAAATTAAATATGGTTTTATAAACTAATATTGCTAGTGACGCTTTTTTGCAAGGTTAAATAGAATATGTCAAAATTTGAGCAAAGTTTCAAAATAAGTTTAGTAGTAGTTCTGATTTCAATGTTTTGCTTCGAGAATATTTATGGAGCAACCGTCCATGACGTGAAATCATCTAGACGAGAATCTAATTTAGTAGAGATTGCAGTTCCAATGTTTGAAGCATACAGTAGCGCTAACGACAGGTTAGGTGAAGAGATTGCAGAAGTTATCGGATCGGATCTTAAGTTTACAGGTCAATTTGCTCCTACTCAAAATATGGACTTTCTGCGTGAAGCATATGAAAAAGACAATGCCACTGGGAAGATAAATTTTGATGAATGGCGAACGTTAGCCCGTCATTTTCTTGTAAAAGGTGATCTTGAGGTCATTCAGGGTGAGAAGTTTGTAGTGAATATGTACCTTTATAATGTCAATACTCAGCGTAGATTGCTGCAGCGAAAGTATGAAGGAGTGCTATCACAAAGCAGGCTTGTTGCTCATATGCTTTCTGACGATATATTAAAGCATATCGCAAACGATGTAGGAGTTGCAACTACAAGGATTGCATATGTATCAAGGAACGGTAGGCACAAAGAGCTTTATCTTATGGACTATGATGGAGGGAATAGCAGTAGATTAACAAACGACAATAGTCTGGTTCTCTTTCCACATTTCCATCAAAAGAATAATGAAATACTCTTTACATCGTATAGAGATAGGAATCCAGATCTTTACCTATTAAATCTATCAACCAGAACGAGAAAAGATATCTCAAGACGGCTAGGGTTAAACACGACAGGTGAGTTCACGCCAAATGGACGTGAGGTAGTCTTTTCATTGTCATATAGAGGAAACTCTGAGATATATATTATCAATAAAGATGGTAATAATTTAAGAAGATTAACAAGAGCGATCTCAATCGAGACATCGCCAACATTGTCACCTGATGGTCGATATATCGCCTATACTTCAGATCGATCAGGATCACCGCAAATATATACAATGAAACGAGATGGTTCGAGTGCTAAACGTTTAACCTATTCTGGCAATTATAATGCAAGTGCATCGTGGTCACCAAATAATGATTATATTGCATATAGCTCTGGTAGAGGAAGTAAGTTTAATATAGCATTGATAGATAGTAAGGATATCTATGTTAACCGTAGTCGCGAGGTTCGGTATCTAACAAATAGTCAAGGTAGTAATGAGAGTCCTAGCTTTTCTCATAATGGTCGCCATCTAGCATTTTCATCAGATCGCACAGGAGTAACGCAGATATATATTATGAATAGGAATGGTAAGAATCAGCAGCAATCTAGCCGAGAGCGAGGAGGTGGATTTTCTCCATCTTGGGGATCATCAATCCTCGACCTGATGAAATAATTGATAAAAGAGTTGGTAAAAAGAATTTTTCTCTTGATAAAGCTAAAATAATTTGTTACTGTTAAGGAACATAGGATCCCAAGATAGTAACAGGCTAGTAATGGGCAGACGTGAGAGAGGTTGTTTAGAAACATTTTTGGAGAAGGGTTATTATGAAATTGCAATCAGGGAAATTTGGAGCTGTAAATCTGCTAATGTTGGCGGTTTTCACAGTGAGTTTTGTGTTTTTTGGGGCATGTGCGTCTACACAAGTGGAAGTAGAAGACGATGCTAACGTAGTATCTGGAGGAGATGATCCAAATGCAAGGCCATTAGAGTTTCCAGACAAATCAACGGTACTGGCAACAATTTACTTTGATTTTGACAGCTCTACATTGAGTCAAGAGTCAAGGGATCTGTTAGCAAACCATTCTAACTGGCTACGAGAGAATCCATTTGCACAGCTACAGATTGAGGGTCATTGTGATGAGCGTGGTACCGAAGAGTATAATCTAGCATTGGGTGAGCGCCGAGCAAATACAGTCAAAGATTATTTGGCAAGTTTAGGAGTAGGTTCTGAGCGTATCTTTACAATAAGTTATGGAGAAGAACTTCCTGCTGCTACAGGGAGTGATAGTGCTGCATGGGCTAAAAATAGGCGAGCACAATTTTCAGTTACTTTTAAGTAATAAAAGCAACTATTTTATATAGAATCGACTCTTCTTGATACATATTAAATCAAGAAGAGCGATTTTTACTTTATATATTCTAAGGTTGTGTAGTAGGTTTCGCTTATTTTTTGCTATGAATAGAATATCTATTTCAAATCTGATCTTATCTGTTGTTATAAGTTTCACCATATTAGCTCTCTTTTTATTTGATGTAGAATCATCATATGCAACAGTTGCGAGCCGACTAGATAGGATTGATAAGAAGTTAGCCCAATTAGAGATAGCAACAAAAAATCAGGCAGACTTTTTTGCGAATCTTGCTGAATTACAACGATTATCGCTAAGTAGTTTAACAAAAATAGATGAGTTCAACACAAGAAGTGACCTGCTATATCAAAAGCTTATCAATATTGAGCAGTATTATCTTAACTTAAAAGCATACTATAAAGCCCGTTCGCTAGAAGAAAGTTCAGAATTTAAACTGAATTTAAAACGGATTAATAACAAGATTGATGATCTTTTGATTGAGACTCTAGCCTATTTAGAGTTGACTGCGAAATCACAAAAATTATCCAAAAAAGAACATAAACAATTAGTAGCTAGTATTAAAGAGCGGCTAGTTCGAAATAATCAAGTTTTTGATAATGAGAATAGTCATGTAGGGACACTTTCAGAGGCTGATCAGCTCTATTCGGATGGATATGCCCTCTTTTTGAACAAGGAATACTCAGCTGCGATCGACAGTTTCAATCAGTTTGTAGAAAATTACCCCGACAACGTCCTTACTCCAAATGCTACGTTTTGGATTGGGGAATCATATCTTTTAGATGCTGCACTAGAGCCTGCAGTAACAGCATTTGATCATATGGCAACTAAATACCAAGATTCACCCAAAGCATTGCAGGCACTACTAAAGGCAGGCGAAATTTATCAGAAGTTAGGTAAAGATAACAAGGCAATTGTCCGCTACAAGCAGATTTTATCACTATATCCTGATGCTAAAGATAATGATCTAGCGAAGAGGCGTTTAAAAAAATTAGGTGTCAGCGATTCTGAGATAAGTAAGGAACTAGATTTCGACGACGACACTGCTCCTCAGGAAAATTCCGACCCTCAAAATCTGGGACAATTGGTAGAATAAGTAAATAGATCTAAAAAATAAGAATAAACAAGCGAGCTTCCGGGTTCTGATTTTGCACAGAGGGAAAATATGATTACTAAGATTAGGGAACTTTCCAAAAGTTTCATCGGCAAGGCTGTTATGAGTGTTGTTGCATTCACTTTTGTTGGAGCAGCGTTCTTGCTCTGGGGTGATGTTCGTCCACGCGGATCAGGAGGGGTGGCAATAGTGTATGGAGAACCAATTACTCAGCAAGAATATTATAATGCCATTAGCCGTATTGAATCAAACCTTAGAGAGCAGTTTGGTGACAATATCAACCAGTCGATTTTGAACAGTTTTAATATAGATAAGATTGCAATCAATTCATTAATTGACAATCG
>JBLYYQ010000034.1:0-3252 GCA_048550035.1 Nitrospinota bacterium | reverse complement strand
TAAGATTCGAAAAATTCTAGGGCTTTCTGCTTTTGTATATGCGCTAATTCACTTGCTAATTTTTGTAAGCCTCGATTATGGTTTTAATCCTAAATTTTTATTTGAGGCGACGATAAAGAAGCCATATGTTTATGCAGGTCTTGCTACTTTATTATTGATGACACCACGAGCAATAAGTTCATTTGCTAAATTTTCAAAATATTATGGATCCAATAAAGTAGTGATTGATATCACAGTTTATCTTAGTCAATTTTTCGCATGCCTACACTATTACTGGTTAGTCAAGGCAGATACTACTTGGCCGATTATTTTTATCTTAGTTTTCGTTTTGTCGATCGGATTGCGAGTTTTAGCCAAGATTCAGCAAAAGAGAAAACTAGTAGCTAGTAGCTAACAAAAAAGGAGATCGTTATGAAACGACGAGAATTTTTTAGTAAAACAGCGCTTAGCGCACTAGGATCAATAGGTATTATAACTGGATCTACTAGTTTAGCATTTTCAAGTAAACAAAAAAAAGATGGTCAGTTAAGAGTAAAATCTTATCGTCCACTTGGTAAGACAGGTTTAAAGATATCAGATATTGCATTTGGTGGAGGTGCACTTAGTTCTGCAGCACTCCTAGCACGAGCAGTTGATAGTGGAATCAACTATGTCGATACAGCTCCTGATTATGGGCGATCCCAACGAATGGTCGGTGCTTACATGAAAAAAGCGTCAAATAAAGATAAGTTAATTATTGCTTCAAAATTTTGTGAAACAAGTCCATACCCAGGACATCTAGGCAATCTTGCAAAGAGCAAAGATTATATTCGATCAGTCGAGCAATCATTAAAGACATTAAACAGAGATTATATCGATATTGTTTTCGTCCATGCAATAGGTGAAAAAGGTAAAGATGAAGAGAATCGCTTACTATCAGATGAGATGCTAAATGGGTTTAACAAATTGAAAAAAGATGGGAAAGTAAGATTTCTTGGGGTCTCATCTCATGGTCCAAACAATATGGAATCGTTAATGGAAAAGGCGATAGACTCAGGCTATTACGATCTAATTATGCCAGCCTTCAACTTTATGAAATTCCCAAAACTAGATAGAGTTATAAAAAAAGCATATGCTAAGAATGTTGGAATTATTGCGATGAAGAGCTTAGCAGGTGGCAAGCATGCCAATTTGAAACTAGAAAACGAAACATTTGAGGTTGCAGCATTAAAATGGGTGTTAAAACATAAAGAGATTGCAGGAACTGTTATCACTATGAAGAATTATTCTGATATTGACCACTATTTGCAAGCATCTGGTGAAAAGTTTGGCACTGTATCAATGAATATTTTAAAACAATACAAAGAACAAGAGTCGAAAAAATATTGTAGGACAGGTTGCGGTGATTGTCTTACTGGTTGCCCTTTGAATATAGATATTGCCACCATACTTCGTTACAAGATGTATTATGAAAGTTACAATGAGCAAAAGAGGGCAATGGTTGCATATTCGAAATTAGCCCAAAAGGCAAATATATGCGATGACTGTACTACTAGAGGTTGTGAGGATCTTTGTAGCTACAATATCCCGATAAGCTCGTTACTGACGGAGGCTGATAGAAACCTTACATTTTCAGCATGATAATGAAGGTGTTACTTATTGCCCTATTGGCTTTTATTGGGGCTGCTGTCTATCTTGATGGTAGATATTATGATGAAGAGATATTTAAAATCAAGTTAGAGCCTGCAAACAAGTATAAGACGTTTGCCCCGGATAAAATTCTAAATTTAGTTAAAGTTGGTCCGCCACAATTTTATAACAAAGAAAATTTGTATGAATATATTAATGGTCATGCCGAATTTTATTTGTCATATGGATTTATACAAGGGATGGTTGTTGAGTATAAAGATCCGACAAAAGAGGGTAGCGAACCTTCGGTAGCCATCGAACTTTTTGATATGGGTGAATTTAAAAACGGGCTTGGTGCGTTGCTAGAGTATAATAATTTGGCGATTGAATTCAAAGGTGATCTTGCTATGGTTGCTAACGATGGAGTGATTCGTAATTTTATCAAAGGAGGCTATAAGGTTAAGGTTGAGTCGTTTGATAAAGAGGTTAATCTATCTGAATTTCTTGTTGAGTATATCAAACATTTTGCAGATATCAAAGATATGCAAAGTGGCTTTACTAACCTGCCAGATGCGAAGGTTAAGGCGATGAATTTTGTTAAGAGTGACTTTTTAGGATTAGCACTATTTAAGGATGTCTATATCAAAGAGTATGAATCTAACAATCAAAGCTACAGAGGATTTTTGATAGACGATATTGGTGGTAGCGATCTTAGCAAAAAAGTCATTAAACATTACAAAGAGTATGAAGTAGAAATAGTCGAGTTTACATTTCAAGATATGAGCGGGTACGATATCCTAGATGAGTATGAGCCGTTCTCATTTATTACTATAGGTGATATGTTGATCGGCATAACTGGCGATTATACTAATGAGTTAAAGGAAAAATATTTTATTGATGTTCAATCTAATCTATTGAAAGTAGCAGATGGGAAACAGATCAAAGCAGGAATTGAAACGAAATAGATTCTCAAGACGACAGCTATTGAAGGATGGAGTAACATTAACATTGGCATCGAGCTCGCTTGCTGCCATTACTTATTTAAGTCATACTGACCAGCCAGTTAGAAAAGATAAAGAGAAGATTCATACTCTAAGATCATTTGCTCTTGACAATTCTATCTATCCTAATCTTGTGATCGTTCGAGGTGTTGATCATTACAAGATGGTCAAAGCGGCAGTTGATCGGATAGGCGGTATAAGGCGCTACATTGAGCCTGGTGATAAGGTTGTTATCAAACCTAATGTTGCATGGGATAGAAGTCCAGAGCAAGGAGCTAATAGTAACCCAACTGTGGTAGCTGCGTTAGTGAAGATTTTGATTCAAGAGGCGAAGGCATCATCAGTTATAGTAACAGATGTCTCATTAAATAATCCAGCCAGGTCGTTTGCTCGATCTGGTATCAAGGATGCTGTTGAAAATGCAGGAGGGAAGATATGGATTCCGGCAGACGATGACTACCGAATGACAGATTTGAAAGGTGAGCTACTAAAAGTTTGGCCAGTTGCCAATATATATCACTTTGCAGATAAAGTTATCAATCTGCCAGTGCTCAAACATCACTCACTGTCAAAAGCTACAATCGCAATGAAAAATTGGTATGGTGCATTAGGAGGTAAGCGTAACCGTCTGCATCAAAAGATT
>JBLYYQ010000033.1:0-12119 GCA_048550035.1 Nitrospinota bacterium | reverse complement strand
GCAGCATTTTTTGAGCCAGAAACAGTTAGCTCACCATGAAGCTTTTTACCACCTTTTATTACTATCTTATCCATTTATAGTTCCCCAATCAAAATTCTATTTAAATTAGCTAAATCTTTCTTAGAGTCAAGCAGTTTTAGCCGACTATAACGTTGCATAAATTCTGATAGCTCAGGTAGCTGTTTTGATCCGATTTCTATTATCAGTATCCCCCCTAGAGCTAAGTAATCTGATGCTTGTTCAATAATTTTATATGATATTGCAAATCCATCCTCTCCTGCAAATAGTGCTTCAGGCGGTTCAAAGCTAAGCTCCTTTTCGAGCGTATCCGATTCTGACAACCCTATATATGGAGGGTTGGTAATGATAAAATCAAATCGTTCATTGCTATCTATTTGATCAAAGAGGTCACTTTGCAACAGGCTAATATTTTCAAATTTTCCGATTGCTTGAATATTCCTAGCTGCAACCTTCAGAGCAGAGGCTGAAATGTCAGACCCTACTACCTGCCAGAGCGACGATTGATTTGCTACTGTTATTCCGATTGCCCCAGAACCAGTGCAAAGATCTAATATCTTGGACGGCTTTCTCTTATCTGCATAATCTAAAATGGTTTCAACTATTAATTCACTTTCTGATCTAGGTATCAGAGTCGATTCGTTAACCTTGAATTTATATGAAAAAAATTCCTTTTCTCCAATTATGTAGGCTAGTGGCTTTCTTGTTGACCGTAAAACTATTAATTTAAAAAATTCCTCTTTGACCTTACTCTCAACCGGTTCATCATATTGTAAAATAAGTTCTTCATACGAAAGATTTAAACATTTTGACATTAATAAAGTTGCATCTAGTCGACAAGATTGAATGTTACTTTTTTTTAATATTTTAGTGGCAACATTAAGGCAAGCTTGCACTGAGTCATGGCTCATTAAACTGTTAATAGAGGCTCCTCATTCAAAGAAGCTTCTTTGTTCCAGATAATCAATGCATCAATCATTTCGTCAATATTACCTTCCATAAATGACTCTAATTTATACAATGTTTTTTGAATCCGATGATCTGTCACCCTTCCTTGAGGAAAATTATAGGTCCTAATCCGTTCTGATCTATCTCCTGATCCGATCTGGTTTTTTCGCTCTTGAGAACGTTTCTTATCTTCTGCATCTTTTTCTAATGCGGTTAGCCTTGCTAGTAGAATTTTCATAGCTTTGAGCCTGTTTTTATGCTGGCTTTTCTCATCTTGTATTGCAACGACACATTTTGTCGGTAGATGAGTAATTCTGACCGCAGAATCTGTCGTGTTTACTGACTGGCCCCCATTACCTGATGAACGATATACATCAATTTTCAGATCATTTGGATCAAGCGTTATATCAAGCTCAGTTGCTTCTGGTAAGATTGCACAGGTTACCGCACTTGTATGGATTCTACCAGATCCTTCGGTGGTCGGAACTCGCTGAACCCTATGAGTCCCTGCCTCATATTTTAATCTTCCAAATGTTGAGTTACCTTTGACTAAAAATATTATCTCTTTAAAACCGCCACCTTCAGTCTCGCTTGAGGATAATATCTCGATCTTCCAATTATTGATCTCTGCGTATCTGCTATAGAGCCTAAATAGATCAGCTGCAAATAGTGCTGCCTCATCGCCACCGGTTCCAGCCCTAATCTCCATTATCACATTTTTGCTATCGTTTGGATCTTTAGGGATTAGCATCGCCCTCATCTGAGACTCTAATCCATCAATGGCAGGTTTTAATTCTTTTATTTCAGCTTCAGCTAGCTCTTTTAATTCAGGGTCAGATTCTGACTTTAAAATCCCAGTTGCTTCGACTAATCCTGACTTTAACTTCTTATACTCAGTACATTTCTCAAAGATAGGTCTGATATTAGATGCTTCTTTAGCATACTTTTCAAAGAGAGCTCGATCAGTTATCACACTCGGATCGCTTAGTTTCTTTGTTAGCTCAAGATACTTTTTTTCAACCGCAGTGACTGTTGACAACATTAGTACCTGCCTCTTTACTTTTTGTAGCGTCTATTAAACTTCTCTATCCTACCTGCCGTATCAATTAGTTTTTGCTTGCCTGTATAGAATGGATGGCAGGCTGAACAGATATCTAAATGAACTTTCTTCTCAGTCCCTCTAGTCTCTACCTTATTGCCACATGCACAGACAATTTCTGTTTCCTGATAGTCAGGATGAATCCCCTTTTTCATAATAATTCTATCTTCCTAAATCGTGATAAATCTAACTTAATTTTAACTAAAAGATCTCTATTTGTCTAAATATATAAGCTTTTAACATTCTGAACTTTAAAGTTAGCGCTATGTGTTTAAACTCTTCATAAATTGATCATTATTTTTGACAATCTTTATCTTATCTATTAATAGTTCCATCGCCTCAACAGAGTCCATAGGTTGTAAAACTTTCCTCAACACCCATATTCGTCCTAAATCAACCTGCTCGATCAGCAATTCTTCCTTACGCGTTCCAGAGCGAGAAATATCAATTGCTGGAAATACCCTCCGATCGGCTAAACGTCTATCGAGATGGACCTCCATATTGCCGGTACCTTTAAACTCTTCAAAAATAACATCATCCATCCTAGAGCCGGTATCAATTAGCGCAGTCGCTATAATTGTAAGCGAACCACCATTCTCTATGTTACGCGCTGCCCCAAAAAATCGTTTCGGACGTTGTAGCGCTCCTGAATCGACACCACCTGATAATACCTTCCCTGATGATGGAACTATCGTGTTATACGCTCTTGCCAATCTAGTAATAGAATCTAGAAGTATAACAACATCTCGCCCACGCTCTACTAAACGTTTTGCACGTTCAATTACCATTTCTGCCACTTGCACATGTCTTGTTGGTGGCTCATCAAAGGTAGAAGAGACTACTTCGCCATTCACCGATCGCTCCATGTCTGTCACTTCTTCTGGCCGCTCATCAATCAGCAATACTATCAAAAATACCTCTTGGTGATTTTCGGTAATTGAATTTGCGATCGATTGCATCAACATAGTCTTACCTGCTCGCGGCGGTGAGACTATTAATGATCTCTGTCCTTTCCCGATCGGACAGATAAGGTCCATTACCCGCCCTGAAACATTATTTTGGCTAGTCTCTAATGCTAGCTGACTTTCAGGGTAAAGAGGGGTAAGGTTATCAAAGAGTATTTTTTCTTTCCTAGCATTTGGTGCTTCATAGTTGATTGTTTCAACCTTTAATAGTGCAAAATAACGTTCACCATCTTTCGGAGGACGAATCTGTCCTGAGATAGTATCGCCAGTCCTAAGATCGAATTTTCGAATCTGCGATGGTGAAATATAAATATCATCAGGGCCAGGTAGATAGCTAAATGATGGCGATCTCAAAAATCCAAAATTATCAGGCAAAATCTCTAAAACACCCTCTCCAAATATCAGACCTTCTAACTCCGTCTGTGCTTGAAGAATCTTAAACATCAGCTCTTGCCGTCTAAGACCACGGATACCTTCAACTGAAAATTGCTCTGCTATCTTGGTTAGCTCGCTTATAGTTTTATCTTTAAGCTCTCCAATGTTGAGCATCGAACCACTATCTGCTTCCTTAACTTTCTCTTCTTTTTCTTTGAGCTTGCTTTTTGAGACCATGTTACCTTTTCGTTTTAATGTTACTTATGATGATTGTTATACTCACTACTGTTTGATTGCTTGATTTAAGGACCTAGACACTTTGTTGATATCTACTTTATATATACGGGGATTGCAAAAATAAGTCAATTAAAGACTATGTTAAATGTTATCAAGACTATTTCCAAAAATCAACTATTTATTTTCTGATGTTCAATTTTTATACATCGATCCTCAATGACTGTTATCCCTGATGATTCAAAAACTGATCGTGCCTCCTCATTCTTTATCCCAAGTTGCAACCAGACTACTTTAGGTTTAATCGCTAATATCTGATCGACTAGAGCTAAAATAGCATTACTATTCCTAAATATATTAACAATTTCTATTGGATGATCTATCTGTGAGAGAGTTTTGTATACCTTCTGACCATCCCAGAGCGAAATATTAGGGTGAACAGGGTAGATAATAAATTTCTGTTTCAGCAGATAGTTGGCAACCTTGTAGCTTGCTCTTTCTATTTTATTCGAAAGACCAATAATAGCTATATGGCGATAGTTATTTAACAGCTCCTTGATTATACTATCTTCGTTTTTATTCATATTGATATCTTAATTTTTGTTCAAGAAATTTATGCAATATCTCTGTTGCCAAGCGAAATATCATAGCTAGAAAGTCCGTTGGAGATTTCGTTATAGCCTGACTCGCTCATAATGGCTTCTTGCAATCTTAAATTTGATAATAAAATAGGATAAAATTCTTGCCCCAAATTTAGAGAAGTAGTTAATATCATCTAATTATAGTCTAAAAATGTAAATTGTCATATAATCATACAGAAAAATATATTTCAAAGGTTGTTTATCATTAAAAATATCAGCTTATTACCTAGTGACGGTTCCATTTTGATTGTCGACGATAATCAGGAAAATCGTCTTTATCTATCGTTATTACTTGAGAAAAATGGTTTTCGATTTCAGGTTGTGCCGACAGGTGAAGAGGCAGTAGCAAAGGTTTTAAGCGAGAATATTATGATGGTTATTACAGACCTTATGATGCCAAGAATGGATGGGATTGAGCTATTAACAAAAATTAAACAGCTTAACCCTGAAATTGAAGTTTTGATTGTAACTGCACATGGCTCAATCAGGACTGCCATTGAGGCGATCAAGAAAGGAGCTTTTTCATATCTACTTAGACCTTTTGAGCCAGAAGAAGCTATTTCAACTGTTAAGAAGATCGTTGAGCTTCAACAGATTCGATCAGAAAACAGGCGGTTAAAAGAAGAACTTTCGTTTGCTTTAAAGTATGACACTATAATTGGTCAAAATCAGTCGATGGTGGAGCTCCTCAGGACTGTTAATCAGGTTGCACAGACTCATGCAACTATCTTGATAACAGGCGAATCAGGTGTTGGTAAAGAGCTTATCGCACGTGCAATCCATGAACAGAGCAAGAATGCGACTGGACCTTTTATTAAGATATCTTGTGCATCGCTTCCTGAGGGATTATTAGAGTCTGAACTGTTCGGTTATGATAAGGGTGCTTTCACAGGTGCCTATCAATCAAAGGTAGGACGGTTTGAACTCGCAACTGGTGGGACACTCTTTTTAGATGAGATTGGCGATATATCACTGCAGGTTCAGGTCAAGCTATTGAGGGCGATTCAGGAGAGGGAGTTTGAACGACTCGGCTCAAATAAGACTATCAAGACTACTGCCAGATTTGTTGCTGCAACTAATCGGGATCTCCTCCACGAAGTCAAACAGAAACGATTTAGAGAAGATCTATTCTACAGGCTAAATGTTATCTTGCTCAAAGCACCGCCACTAAGAGATCGAAAAGATGATATTCCATCGCTTGCTTATCACTTTCTCAATCGATACAAAAAGGAGATTAATAATGAGATTAACTCAATTAGTGACGAAGCCCTTGCTCTATTAATAGAATATGACTGGCCAGGCAATGTTAGAGAGCTGCAAAATGTTATGGAGCGTGCAGTTGTTATTGCCAATGATAATGTGATTGGGACAGAACTACTTCCTGACAATATCAAGAATCTCTCAGAGAGTATGGCGATAGATAAACAGTTTGCGATCACTAGCCCTACTCTTCCCTACAGACCGTTGCGAGCTGCTAGAGCCGATTGGGAAAAAGATTATCTTAAAGAGGTGTTAGCATTCAATCAAGGGAATATCTCTAAAACTGCACGAATGTTACAGATTGCAAGAAATAATCTGCAAAAAAAGATTAAACAGTATAGGCTCTAACTTCAAATGTGAGCTACCTAGCTAGTTAAATAGAGGTTATGATTTCTAGTTTTAATTCGTTACCAATCGCTTTGACAATCGCTATTAAATCTTCTGACAAACTTTTAGTTGTTAGTAGCTCGACTAAACCTCGTTCTTGATCTAAAGTTCTAGGAACTGCAATCCCTTCATATGTTTCGATTGTAGTTGTAAAGTAAAAAATATCAGCTCTATTAAGTTTCACAACTATTTTAAATCTTTCTTGATCGAACTGGCTATGTCTAAAAACTTTTTTCATATCCTTAGAATTGTATAAGATTATAATAAGTAAATAGAAAAATATTTTAGATGAAAAATTTCAGAATAGTAGTTTTGGCGATTGTAGCTCTATTAATTAATAGCTGTGCGTCAGTTGATGATATAAAAAAACATGTTGGAGTTTCTTATCCAGATAAATCAACGAGAGCTGCTACTAGCAAGCCAGTAGCAGGCATTGCCAAACGAAGCCAAAAGCCTTATAGCATAGATAATATTACTTATTATCCATTAGCAGATGGTAGCAGCTATGATAAAAAAGGGATCGCAAGTTGGTATGGTAAAAAGTTTCATGGCAAACTGACTGCATCTGGCGAGAAATATGATATGTATGCGATAAGCGCAGCACATAAAACATTACCACTTGGGACTACTGTTGAGGTGACTAACCTTGATAATGGGAAGAAACTCCAAGTTAGGATCAACGATCGAGGTCCATTTGTGGATGACCGTATTATCGATCTTTCACAAGGTGCAGCCGCAAAGCTAGATATTTTGGAGAAAGGGACTGCTCCTGTTAGAGTAGTGGCTGTCGGAGGGGGTAGCAGTACTCCTTCTAAGCCGCCAGATAGCAATAAGGGAGGTTGGCTTGATATAGTCCCAGATTTTAGCTTAAAAGGGATTAAGATCTATCCAGAGACCGAGCCTGACAAGAATATTTATATCCAGCTAGCTGCCTTTTCATCGTACAGTGCTGCTAAAAATTTCGCTGATTCATTTGACCACGATGACGATCCTCTCTTATTAGAAAAGGCATTGAGCAGCTTTAACAGGGGGTTAACTAGGGTTAGAATAGGGCCTTACAGCTCAATTGACGATGCAACAAAAACACTTAGCAAATATAGAGAGCTAGGTCACCAGGAGGCCTTTTTAGTTGTCGACTAACTATCTGAAATTAAAACTATTTAGCACTCTTTTTGCTATATGGTTGACCAGCGCAAACCTCTTGTTCGCCTCAAATGAAGGATACAGATACAAAGATAAAGATGGAAATATTCATATAGGATCGGATAGCTCAAAACTTGCGAAGAAAGATAAAAAGGGGGCAACTAGTATCGCTGTTGAGACGGTCGATAGTTCAATCAATGTTGAGACTAAAGTCAAGCGGTTACTAAAACCAGCAACTCTTAAGATAAGAGAGGTGAATGGTACTCCAGTTACCAAGGCTATTTTCAACGATAAAGTTAGTAGAGATATATTATTAGATAGCGGCTCTGAGCTTAGCTTTATCTCTACTAAACTTGCGAAAAGCTTACGGCTCAACTATCGATCTGAGCCTTTATTTGGTTTTATATCGAATGGGAAGCGGTTTTTGGCACATAAGCTTGTTATCGATAAATTGTCACTTACACCAGCAATTGAGATCTATAATTTAGAGGTTGCTATCATTGATCATGCCCTAAAGAATGAGTATAGCGGAGTGCTAGGGATGAATGGGCTTGCAAAGTATAAGGTTTCGATCGACATTGCAAACAGGCTAGCAACATTTAGATAGATGAAATTTTAAACCTTTTGATCAACCTTAACCTTTAGACCAGATTGAAGCAGTTTTTTTTAGTAGTTCGATTGCTAAATCTCCCGCTGCCCGATCTAAATTTTCATGTTCAGCTTGGAGAGTCTCTTTGTAGAGATTTGAACCTTCTTGCTGAACGGTAGTAGCCGTAGTCGTTTTATTTGATATTATTGAAGAGGCGATCTGAGTTGTAGTAACCATTGCTCCCTCATTACTGACGGTTGCAGTATCTACTTCTCCGATGATTAGAATATCTGCACTGACTGATTCAAGGAGTTTTCGAGAGGCGTCTAGATCACCTTCGATAGCCAAGGTAGCGCTTAAATCGAGATCTTTACCGAGAATATCTTTTCGATTAAAAACTTGGTAGTTTTTATCTTTAAAATATTGAGTAATAATATTTTCTGACCGAGATGCAAGTAATAAAAAATTATCTGTTTCAATAAATCCAATCTTACTTTCATCAATAATCAGTAAGACTTTAGGTAATAATGTAGACTTTAAGGCAAAACCGCGGTCGTTCATACCTGTTTTAAGAGCAGCAGAATCAAAAGTTATCTGTGTGCTAAGTATAAAAAGCTGATTTTCATAATCGATAATCTCTTCTAACAGCTTGTAATATATAATATAATCATTGACATTTTTCATAAAATAGCTATTTAAAGCTTCATGATCTAGGTATTTTGATGTCTCATTTTTTAATGCAGTAATTGCTTTAATAATTGCCTTTTCTTTGGCTCGTTGTAATGCCCTTTCTTTAGCGGTGGCAAAGTTAAGATTTTTAGCTTGAATCTCGCTCTCTGCAAATACTTCTAAAGTTTCGGGTGCCACATAAGATTGTGTTGAGACAGAAGCCATTGAAATAGCAGCTAAAGCGATAAGGAAAATTGATATTTTATACATCATCAAAAATGTTTGAACCATCCGTCGGAGGATTTTTTTTGAGCTCCTTTAATGACTCTTCAAACTGCCTATTTTGCGATTTCTTCTTCTTTTTGATTAAATCGTCTCTATTATCAAAATATTTATCCCGTTTTTCTCGATCCTCCCCCATTTTTTGGAATCCATCTTTGAAACGATCCGACGAGGGGTTCTCAACTAGCGGTTTGCGAGATTCTAGCAGTTTGCCTGTCGCTTTGTCGACCACGAGAATAGAGTTACAATCAGGACAAGTAATTTTGAACGTATCCATTTTTAAATAGCTTAAGATAGGTTAAGATGAAGAGCTATCGTCTTTAGTCGAATCGTCATCGCTACTATCATTTTTAGTGATAGATTTAACCTCTTTTATTGAACCTCTAAAATTTTTGATTCCACGACCTAATCCTGATCCAATTTCCGGTAAGCGACTAGCACCAAAAACAATAAGTAATATGAGCAAAACAATAATAAGCTCAGGCATTCCAAGTCCAAACATTTTCAAACTCCGTAATGATAGTTAAAATTTCTAGCTAATTTTATGATATTTTTTAGGATAAGACTAATCAATAAAAAAAATAATTGAAACTTGCAACCTTATCTAGGCTTATAGTATTGAAATACTTTGACAAATTTGTGCCAGTATAATATCCTCATGAATGGCAGATAGATACTTATGACGCTTAGTTTTGGGGGCATATGTAATATCAAAGAAAGGTGTATATAACTACAATAATGGTAGAACGAATCGCAACTGAAGATGAAAATTTATCAGGTGAAGGTTATATAAAAATTGCAAAAGAGCTCCGTAGCTTAGGTGAGCTCAATCTTGCACTGCAATCATTAGAGAGAGGCTTAGCAGCTTATCCTAATGTTGCCTCACTTCATGTCACTCGAGGCGAGCTACTTGTAAAACTTTTTAATAAACATAACAATACAAAGTACCTCAAAAGCGCTCTATTAAGCTTCAATAACGCATTAAAGTTAGATCCAAACAACTACCTTTCTATGTTGATATCAGCACAGATTTACCTAAAGGGGAGGGCTGTTAATCGTTCAAAGATTCTAATAGCAAACATTTTAAAAATAGCACCTGATGATGAGAAAGCTAAAAGTCTTTTAAAAGTAATCAGAGCCCACGAAGCGAAAGTTCAAGCAAGGCTAAAGCCACCTACCCCAGCCTCTAGACCTGCAGATGTATCAAAGTCCAAACCTGTTATTAAAGCCAAGCCGCCGATAGACGACGACGATAGCAGTGAAATTGTAGTGGTTGATAAGTCGCTATTAGATACGAGCGATAAGCAACCATCTAGCAAAGAGTTAGAAGATAGTGGATTCTGGGAGACAGCATCAACGAGTCAGGTGGTAATATCTGCAACTGATGAAGATAGCGAAGATAAGCATAAACAGAACATACTAAGTGACAAGACCACAGTCTTTAGCAGATTAGATGGATTAAAAGCTATTTTCTTAATTGATGGGAATGGGATTGTACTAAAAGTTGTTAATAAAGATAAGAAACTGGTAGATGAGAATAAAGTTCCATCGTTAGTCCATAATATACAGCGTACATCTTCTAATGGTATGAGACGGACAAATTTAGGTAGTTTTCAGCGAGGGATACTATCGTTATCTACTATGACTTTCGTAATAGTTAATGTCTTTTATGCTACATTGGTGATCATAATTGACAATGACTCCAATTTAGAGACAGTTGAGACAAGGTTGAAACGATATTTAGAAGAGGTAACCTTTTAGATGAATCCAATTAAAGCAATCTTGAAGCGATTCTGTAGTATCAAGAAGATGCGAGGAGCATTGGTTATCACCAAAGATGGATTGATAATAGAGAACCACCTTGAATCTGATGCTAAGGCTGAGACACTAGGGGCATTTATGTCGCAAGTTGCACAGACAATCAATAACTCACTTATTGTCATGAATGAAGAGTCATGGGTTCGCTATACATTAGAGTCCAATCATGAGCGGGTCTATATAGAAAACTTGGGCAAGTCATTATTAATAGCTCTGTCTGAAATAGATGTAGATACTGGGAAGATAAATATTGCACTGTTTCAAGCTGCAAATGAGATAAAAAAGACAGGACGGATAGTATGAATATAGAATTAATTACTTATTCTGATATTCGCAGGCAGACTAAGTGCAGATAAATTACGCAAAAAAAGAGGTCTCATGTAAGCTCGTCTATTATGGACCTGGCATGAGTGGCAAGACAACAAATTTAGAGATCATCCACAAGAAAGTACCTCAAAATCATCGTGGCAATATGACCTCAATTGCCACCGAGGGTGATCGGACACTATTTTTCGATTTTTTACCACTTGATCTCGGTAAAGTTCGAGGCTTAACGACAAAATTTCAGCTCTATACAGTTCCAGGTCAAGTCTATTATGCTTCGACTCGTAAGCTTGTTCTGCAAGGGGCAGATGGGATAATATTTGTTGCCGACTCAGCGGCAGACAAAATTGCAGAAAATATAGAATCACTTGAAGATTTGAAAGTTAATTTACAAGAATATGGTCTATCGATTACCGAGATTCCTCTTCTAATTCAATGGAATAAGCGCGATTTGCCAAATGCACTTCCGGTAGAGGAATTAAATAGTAAAATTAATAATTGTAATGCAGTAACTTCTGAAGCAGTCGCTGCGACCGGCGAAGGGGTTATATCGTCTTTGAAGCTTGCAGCATCACTAGTGTTAGAGCGGCTAAACAATAAAGACCCAAGCTCAGCTACTGCTAAACCAGCGGCGCAAATGAATCAAGAGCCAGCTAAGGAGAAGGTTGAGGTTTTTGTTGCAAAGGTGAATAGTGATAATATTACAAGGGATTATTATAATGGATATTGTCAAACACAGTACCGCCTCTCTGTTGTGGATGCAGAATCAATAGAAGATTTCAAAAAATTCAATGATGAGGATAGATTAAAACTTTTAAACTCACTGATAAATTATGTGTTATTATTACAAGATGCCAAGAAACGTAATCTTGTAGTATCAAAAGAGGAGTTAAGTAAACAGTTATCGTCGTTTGCGAAGAAGTTTAAGAGCAAAGCAGAGATGCAGACCTTTTTATCTGAGAGGAAGCTTGTAATGGATAACCTCACAAATGAGGCAACTCGCAATATCATCACAGGTAAAATAATAACAGAGGTAGTCCCAAACTTGTCTGAGAAGATGAAGATTACCGAGCAAGATGTAAAAGAATTCTATAATGAAAACAGAGAAAAGTTTGGAGATAAATCACCATCTGAAATAAAAGATCGACTTGTGATGATGGTAAAAAATGCACGACGACGGACTCTCCTGAATGAATTTTTTGAAAACTTAAGAAAAAATGCGGAAGTCCAAATATATGAAGACAAGCTATAAATTACTCAATGTGTAAGGTGAAAAAATGAAAGATAAGCGTCTACGTGAGCGGCGATTAGTATATTACAAGGAAGATAACGATCAGATTGAAATATTGCTGAACGATTTCTTAAAG
>JBLYYQ010000032.1:0-11863 GCA_048550035.1 Nitrospinota bacterium | reverse complement strand
TAAGCATACGAAGCTAAAAGGAGATAAAATAATTGTTGCAATAGGTCAAGTTCCAGCGATTGATATAGCGACTCTACCTTCCAATATATATGTAGCAGGAGATGTTGTCCCAACGAGTAAAGGGACAGTAATACACGCAATAGCAGATGGGAAAGTAGCAGCCGCTTCGATAGCTTCTGATTTAGCCAATATTGAGATGTTTGCCCCTCTACCTGAAGTTGTGACCTCTGATAAAATGAATATCAAGCGCTACTTTGAGCCACGGATGAGATTGCGACAATCAATGCTACCGATGAGCAAGCGGGTTCAAGGTTTCGATGAAGTAGAACAAATTCCAGATAGTGATGAAGCAAAATTAGAGGCATTAAGATGCTTTCGTTGTGGTCTTTGCATAGGAGGTTTGAATTCAGATTGCGATTGGTGTTTTAAAGCTTGCGTTGATGATCATGTGGACAAGCTGATGGTAAAGTGGACACGCGACACTGTTTTATTTAAGAAGGGTGAGGATTGTCACTCTTGTGGCAAATGTTGGGAGGATTGCCCTAGGTATGTTGTTACACCGGTAGAAGTAAATGATGGTGAATAAGAGATGATTAATAAAGAAAAAAAGATCGTAAAAGAAGATTTCGGGAGTATCGGCATTGCACCTGGAGCATGTGGGTTATATGCAGAGATTGGTGATTGTCATTTAGATGCATCGCTAAGGGCAACAGATACGATGCAAGAGCGAGGCACATTTGGTGCAGGGGTGCTACTTCGAGGGATATACCCAAGGCGAGCAAACTATTATGCATTCCATGTGATGTATCGCAACCGTAAGATTGCGACAGATCTAGAGAGGCTCTTTGAAGAAGGGAAACTATCAGTCCGCCTCTACGGTGAGATGGAACCATTGGTAATTCCAGAAGCATATAGGAAATATGATCTGCCTGTTATGCGACGATATTTTGTCGGACCACCAACCGAAGATGAGATGAGGCTGCGAGCCCATACGAGTAATGAGAATGCATATATTCGTAGAGTAGTTGAGACATTTAACGATCAATATGTAGGTGATGCAAGGATATTTTCATCAGGCAAGAACTTAGGTGTCTTTATTACGGCAATGGAGCTAAAAGATACGATAGAAGTCTTTGAACTTAACCAGTATGTAGACAGACCGATTACAGCAATTTTGATACATATGAGATGGCCAACCTCAATAGTTGAATCTGGTATATGGTGGGGAGCGCATCCGATAAGTATTTTAGATACAGCGATTGTACATAATGGTGATCTATCATCTGCCCCATCAAATCGTTTAGCGCTGAGATGTGCAGATATTAAACGATCGGTTGGAACCGATTCTGAAGCTATTTTATTGGAGTTGGATAATCTCATAACCCATCATAATTTTTCTTATGAAGAGGTCGAATGGATAATCTGTCAAAAATTTCCAAAAGAGTTGTCGACATTAGATGATAATACTAAGGCTGCATATTATAAATTAGTAAATGATCCACTCCTTAACAGATACAAGATGAGTGGTCCATCCTCGTTTATATCGTTGATAGGTAATAAGGTGATTGCAGGTCGAGATCGAGATGGATTGAGGCAGCTATGGATGGGAGAATCAGAAGATAAATCGCGAGTCATTTGGAGCTCAGAGGAGAAGGTGATCTTCCAAAGTGCGTGGATGACTGGTGAAAATTTTAGAGCCAGTAATTGTGATCCTGGCAAACTTATCGCTTATGAATTTGATTCAAGCAACAGTATATCTAGGGTCTTTTAGTAGTGATGCTACGAGATAAAGCTGGGGAATAAATATGTTTTTAAATGAACGAAAAATTGTTTACGAGCGACCGCCAAGTATCGGGATCGGCAAGATGGGTGGTCCATGGCTTGTTACGGTCGATAAAGATAAATGTGTATGGTGCTATTCTTGTGTAGAATCTTGCACACATAATATTAGTGATCCAAAACGGAAGACCGGTGTTTTTGAAGGGCGAGATATATTTTTAGATAAGAAGAAACGGCGATTGCCTCCTGGCAGTAAGTCTGGGGAATTCGTCTCGCAAGAATTGCGAATAATGGACTTAGATTGCTGCAACTGTAAACGTTGTGTGGCGATCTGCCCTACGAATGCGATTGTTGTCGATAAGAATCCAAATTATCATGTGATAGGTACTACAAATCATGGATCAGAGGTGCTATTTCAAAACTTGAAACGCTCTGAAGGTAAGCTTATGGTCTCTTCAATGTATGACTATAGTCAGCCACCTGATTTTGAAGACTTTCATATTGATGCATCAATAATATTAAATCCTCAACGCGATAATCGTAATGAGTTTGCAGGACAGCTAAATGACTGTTACCTAGGGAAACATCCAGATAGAAGGCTAAAATGTAACACTCCTGTTTTTGATTCACATATAAGCTACGGAGCAAATAGTCATGAAGCATTTTTGGCAAGGCTACTAGCATCGATGGAATTAGGTCGTCCATTTTTTACAGGCGAAGGTTATGTTCACCCTGACTTTGCATCTGGTTTTAAAAATTGTATATTGCAATTTGGAACTGGCGGTTTTGGTCCTTGGGTTGATCTATCAGAGTTTGCTGGTATATCAATGAAGTATGGTCAAGATGCAAAAAAAGGGAAAGGTGGAAAACTGCCAGCTCAAAAGAATGATTGGGAGATTGCACTACTTCGATGTGTGGAACCATATAAAGATTTAAATTCACCAAATCCACAGCATCTTCAATATTCAATTGAAGAGCTAAGGATGCGAATAGCAAGTTTGCGAGCTGCGTTAGGTCCAACAAAATTGATCGGAGCAGACATCTATGGAACGATCTGGAATGTCAACCATATAGTAGTGGCACTGGCACGAGCAGGATTTGATTATATAACATTAAGAGGTGGTGGTGGAAGTACAGGAGCCGCCTCGATTACTGATTTGCAAAATAGAGGATTAAATGTTTTGTATATCGGCAAGCTAGCTCACGACGCACTGATTAAAGAAGGTCTGCGTGATCAGGTATCATTGATCGGGGAGGGGTCATTTTTGAATCCGAAAATGGCTACACTAGGCTTGATGGTCGGTTACGACTTTATAGGTACCGGCACAAGACACTTGATCCCACTTGGCTGTACTATCTGCAAACGATGTCAGACAGGTCAATGCGCTTGGGGTATCACTGCAAGAGCATATGGCGAGAGAATTGACCCAGAAGAGGGAGCAAGAAAGATAGTTACTATGGTGCAATCATGGCTTCGAGGGATGGAAGGTATTGCAGCTGGACTTGGATTTACAACTCATGCTGATTTGGTCGGCTCACGTAAATTTAGATACCACGGTAACAACCCGCTACTGTATGACACATTTGGCAAAGAGCCATTTTAATTGAGGTAATAAACAATTATGTCCAGGAAAATTATCGATAACAGTGTTGATGTTAAAGATGTTGGCGATCTGGTATCAGGTAGCAAAAAGGTTACTATTGATTGTGGTGTAATAGAAATGGATGGCCTAAAGTTAAATCAAATAATGAAAGCAGCCCACGCAGCCGGTTTAAGAAACTTCAAATTGATTAATGTTTGCGGTCAGACATTGATCGGAACTGGCGTGCAAGGTCCGATCAATATAGAGGTACACGGACTCATGGGTAATCATGCAGCTGCATTCGTAGATCGAGCAACAATCAATAGCTATCCTACAACATTTAACAATGGTGTAGCCTGCCCTGGCGATGCACAAGTAGCAATTGCCAACACTAGCAATCCTATCGAGTTTAATATTGGAGGTTCTGTGGATGACCTCTTTGCAAGCTACAGTCCATCTGGAATGTTCCGTGTGGCAGGTCAAGGTGGGAATCGATCTGGGCTTCGTGCTGGTGCTGGTGTGCCTACAATTTGGCGTGAAATAGATTTTAACTTATATCACGATATGAGCAAAAAAGAGCGTGTTGAAGATATGCTATATAAATATCAAAAGAGGCGAGCAGTCCTTATAAAAAAAGGGTGGGGAGAATTTTTAAAAGATTTTCAAGTTAAAGTCGAAAATAGAAAGCCACCGGTAATAATGTTTGGTAGAAGTGTCCGCGACTATTTTATGGAATATGCTCAAGGAACTATCGGAATAGTACTAAATATTGCTAATGTTGATTTTCCGGCTGGATATTATACCTGTTCTGGTATGACTGCTGGTAAAGCATACATTAGAGGTGCTCTTGAGTTAACACATCTTGGTGAGCGTGTACGTTTTAGTGAAATTGATGATTCTGACAAAACATTCTTAGCCAAAGAGATTAAACAATTTTTTGATACTTTTAACAACCGTTTAAGCGAGCAATATCAAAAGGAGCTTGACCAATTTATCAATGAGCTAGAGAAAGACTCTACTAGGCTGATTAGTCAGTTTAAGAAAATTATTCCTTCTTAAAGATAAGCTCTAAAGCAGATCACTGGTTAACTATATGCCCAGTTGGAAGATGAGTCTTTCTTATAATATCATTCCAGAAATTTTTCTTAACAGTGTGGCAGACTCGACACTCTTTCGCATTTGCAAATAATGGCTGATCATATTTAAGCGTTATACGAAAGATATGTCCAACAGGTTCAAAATCTTTATGGATGTGGCAACTTTGACAATATTCTACTATGACTGCCTCTCGCTTTTCTTCGGTAAATTTACCACGAAATGCTTTCAATACTGGACTAGATGAACAGGCAGTAACGAAAAGAGACAACAGAACAATTAACCAAGCTCTAGAAGATATATTTTTAAACATATATTTTTCACAATTAAAAAAATTTAAAGTATATAGTACTTGATCAGTATACAAATTAAGAGAACATCATGAACCATAATTTCGATATATTAAGTAATCAACTAAAAGATGTTATAAAATTTTTCGAATCATTGCCACTCCCAAAATTCAAGGCAAAGCAGACAGTTAACTGGATTCATAATAGAGGCAGTCTCTCATATGAGGAGATGACAGATTTATCAAAGGATGATAGAGCCAAATTAAATCAGATTGCTCCATTTTATATCCCCCCTATCATAAAGACTGATCGCTCCAAAGATGGAACAATAAAATTTCTTCTAAAGCTTGCAGATAATAACTTAGTCGAGACTGTATTAATCCCAGAAGCAAGACGCAGTACAGTCTGTTTGAGTTCACAAATAGGCTGTAAGCTTAAGTGTAAATTTTGTGTGACAGCTTTAGATGGTCTAATTCGCAATTTGACATCAAGTGAAATTATTGGCTCATTTTTGGCAATTAAACGTGCCACTCTCGATAAGCCTATAACAAATATCGTATTTATGGGGATGGGTGAACCGCTAGATAATTATGAAAATCTTATTAGGGCATTAAAGATCTTAACTGATCCAGATTCGATGTTAATAGGTGGGCGAAAGATTACAGTTTCGACCTCAGGCATATCTGACAAGATTGAGCAGCTCGCATCTGATTTTCCTAAGATCAAGTTAGCAGTATCAATCAATGCGGTGAGTAACGGCAAGAGAAGCAAGCTCATGCCGATAAACAAAAAATTCCCGATTGAGTCAATATTTCATGCATTGAGAAAGTGGGAACCGCCTAAAGGTCGCAAGCTAACATTTGAATATCTCTTAATAAAAGATCTCACCGACTCATTAGAGGATGCAGCAAAATTGGATCAGCTGACAAAATCAATCCGGTCAGTGATAAATTTAATTCCGTATAATAGCTCGCCATATATAGATCTTCAACCCTCAAGCAAAGATCAGATAAAGCGGTTTCAAGAAGAACTAATCAAGCGAAATCGGATTGCGATTATTCGTGAATCGCGTGGTAAAGATATTAATGCTGCATGCGGTTTGTTAAAGAAACATGCCCAACTCTCAGAAAGTTAGGCATGTTTCAATTAAACTCTGATCAACAATTTGGATTACAATCTATAATCTCTTGTGGTGAATCATCTGCATAGTTCTTGAAATTTTCAACAAAAAGTTTTGCAAGATTTTTTGCACTTTTATCGTATGCCTCTTTATTTTTCCAAGTATTTCTTGGAATTAATAGATCGGTTGGAACACCTTTAACCTCGGTTGGAACCTTAAGTTTAAAGATCGGGTCAGTCATAAACTCAACATTATCAAGTGCACCATCAATTGCAGCAGCTAACATCGCACGAGAATGTTGAATTTCCATTCGATGCCCTTCTCCATACGGACCACCAGTCCAACCTGTATTGACAAGCCAACACTTAACATTATGTTTTTTGATCTTTTCACCTAAAAGTTTTCCATAAACAGAAGGATGCAACGCCATAAATGGTGCTCCAAAACAGGTGGAAAATGTTGCAACAGGCTCTGTTATTCCACGCTCAGTACCAGCCACTTTCGCAGTGTAACCACTCATAAAGTGATACATTGCCTGTTCGCTACTGAGTTTTGAAATAGGAGGGAGTACTCCAAAAGCATCTGCTGTTAGCATAAAGATGTTTTTAGGATGATCACCAACACCTTTAAGATATGCATTTGGAACATGAGCTTCTGTTATAGGGTATGCAGCTCTAGTATTTTCGGTATGAAGTGAGTTATCAAGATCAACTTTGCGTGTCTTTTGATCCATAACGACATTTTCCAATATAGTTCCAAATCTCTCTGTATTATCATATATTTCAGGCTCAGCTTTACGTGAAAGTTTAATAACTTTCGCATAACATCCACCTTCGAAATTGAATATTCCAGAATCTGACCAGCCATGCTCATCATCACCAATCAGTTTTCGTGATGGATCTGCAGATAAAGTAGTTTTCCCTGTCCCTGACAGACCAAAAAAGAGTGCAGAATCGTTGTTTGATCCAATATTTGCTGAACAATGCATGGACAACACACCTTTTTTCGGTAGGAGGTAATTCATAACAGAGAATATCGATTTTTTTATTTCACCACCATAACTTGTACCACCTATGATGACAGTTTTTGCTTTAAAATTGGCGATAATGAATGCTTCTGATCTAGTATGATCCGTAGCAGGATCTGCTGTAAACCTGGGGGCGTTAAACACAGTAAACTCAGGTTGAAAATCTTTTAATTCTTTAAGATCATCTTTTGACCTGATAAACATGTTGCGTGCAAACATAGAGTGCCATGCATCCTCAGTTACAACCCTAAGTTTGACTCTATAATTTGGATCGGCACCTGCATAACAGTCTTGGATAAACATATCTTTACCTTGCCAATAAGCTTGGAGTCGATGCAAAAGCATCTCAAAGTTTTGCTCACTAATCCCTTTATTGATATCACCCCACCAGATATCATCTTTTGTAGTAGGTTCGGTAACTATAAACTTATCGTTTGGAGATCTTCCTGTGTACTGCCCTGTTCGTACAACGAATGGACCACGAAAACTGATAAATCCTTCTCTTCGCATAACAGCTTGCTCATAAAGCTCTGGCATATGCAAATTTCTATACACCTTGTGTAAATTCTTAAATCCTGATTTTGCTAATTCGTCGACAAGCAGTGGCATTGTTACCTCCTTAGATGACTTTAATAAAAGACAGCTCAGAATAACCAAATATTCTTAAAAAATATTTATTCTTAAAATCCATAATACATCTTACAATAACGTAAGTGCAATTATTAATATAATTAATTTAAGGATATTCTCAATGGGAGCAATGATTAGTGCAAATCAGATTAAGCCTGGATCAAAATTTGTTTATCAAGGGAAATTATGCAAGGCATTATCTACTGATTGGGTCAAGCCTGGTAAAGGTGGAGCCTACGCACAGGTTAAAGTCCGATTTATTATTGAAAAGAATCAGGCTGATATTCGATTGCGATCAGATGAAAAACTAGAAAAAGCGTCAATTAATGCGATCGAAATGGAATATTTATATCAAGAAGGTGGCGCTTATTGCTTCATGAACCTTAAGAACTATGAGCAGGTATTTATCGACACTGAGCTAGTCAGCGACAGTGCCAAATACCTCATTCCAAATTGCAAGGTAACGGTCGAATATTTTAAAGATCTCCCGATTGGTGTGGCTCTATCTAGAACAGTCGAACTGACCATTAAAATGACAGATCCGCCATTGAAAGGTGCTACAATTGCAAGCAGTCCGAAGCCTGCAACATTGGAAACTGGTGCAGTAATAATGGTTCCACAATTTATAGAAAATGGCGAGAAAATTATCGTAGATACTGAGCAAGATAGCTATATCGAGCGTGCAAAAAACTAATTGACCTTCATTTTAAAAATCGGTTAATGAGAGTCAATAAAAGTAGGGATCTCATTATCGTATAAGCTACGCTATATCTATAATAATTTCTATTTTACCTCCGAAATTTTCATAGCCTACTTAGGGTAGTGAGCTATTTCTCACTAACAGATTATTTTATTGATAGATTAATTCACCTCGATTTAGAAATTTGCATTATAGTATATACGAAAGTCTAATGAATATAAAAACTTAGAAAATAGGTGCAATGACAGAGAACCAATCTAACGATTATCCAGAGAATGTTGGCAGATACCGCCTTGTTAAGCAGATTGCTAAAGGAGGGATGTCTAAAATATTTTTAGGCACCGATGAGATAATTGGACGACAGGTCGCAATAAAATTAACATGGACATTAGATCCGTCATGGAAAAACTTGAAGCCGACTGATATTATAAATCTCTTTAATGTTGAGGCGCAAATATCAGGACAACTATCTCATTATAATTTTGTAACTATATATGATGCAGGTCTGCAAGGTGACTTTGGCTATCTAGTGATGGAATTAATAGATGGCAAGCCGCTATCTGATATTATAAAGCTCAACTATAACTCGTTAACTGTAAAGCAGAAGTTAGAAATTCTCATTCAGCTTGCAAGGGCACTCTATCATGCACATCAAAATGGGATCATTCATCGAGATATTAAGCCATCAAATGTAATATTGCTAAAAAATCAGCAGGTAAAAATATTAGACTTTGGAGTTTCATTTGTATCGGAAGGGTCATCTGTTAAATTAGGCAAACATGCCGTTCAGCTATCTGGTGTGGGTGGCACCCCTTATTACATGTCACCTGAGCAGATTAACAAGAAGAAGTTAGATGGTCGTTCTGACCTATTTTCATTATCAGTTCTTGCATACGAACTGCTAACCGGCAAGCGCCCCTTTGTTGCAACGAATATTGACTCACTTTATGATAAGATCAAAAACTCGACCCCAAAGGTAGTTTCAGAGGTAGATCATAGTATCGGAGAAAATATCTCAGCAGTAATTGAGCACGGGATGGAAAAATCACTGAGCAAGCGGATTGCAAATTGTAAAGAGTTTGCTGATATGCTAGATATTATTCTAAATGAAAACTATGCGGCAGGACCATTAAAAGATATCAACTCTGAAACATTGTCAACGATCAAAAAATATCGTGAAAGCTTCGAGTTTTTCTTTGACCTTGATAACCAACAGGTATATGAACTACTGAAGGTCTGCAAAGTACGTAAATATAGTGCAGGTGAAGTTATCGTCCAAGAAAATGAAGTAGCTCGTGATGTTTATCTTGTAATGAGCGGAAAAGTAAGAATAGAACGCTTAGCATCGTCAGGTAAAGCCTATACTTTAAATACTTTAAGTCGCGGAGAAGTCTTTGGCGAAATGGGAATCATAGATGGTGCACCTCGCTCTGCAACTGCAATCGCTGAGACAGACTCACTCTGCCTAACTATTCACCAAGTCTCATTATTACAGTGTGGCGAAGCAACGTCAGGTAAGATATATAAAAACCTTGCTACAATGTTATCTAAAAGATTGCGCAAAACCTCTGAGCGCTTTGATCTGCTAAAAAATCAAATATTAGAATAGTAATTCGTAATTTATCGCTTAGTACCAAGCAAAATTGATTGAGATAAAATCTGATGTAGCATCTTTAAATTCGTTCTGCTACTTACTACATTCTCTCATAATTGCCGGTAAACATCCCAAAACTGGCAAACCGACCAGCATAAGATAAGATTGTCTAAGAAAGAGCTTCTTTATGAAGTATTTTGGCGTATGAATAGATCTTAAATAAAAAATATGCCAGAAAATATAATCTCAACTAAGTATGAAACTGCTATCTGAAATATCGAAACTAAATTCATCTTATTTTAAGTCTTAAATACAACCTGTTGGTTTTGGTAACCCTGCAATTTTACATGCTTGTTTTGCTGGACCGCCAGGATATAACTGATAAAGATACTGAGTGGTCCCTTTTTCTGATCCAAATTTCTCTCCGATTGATTTCGTTAAAATCCTTATCATAGGTGCAACTTTGTACTCATCAAAATATTCACGCAGAAAGGTTATAATCTCCCAATGTGCATCACCCATTTCGATCCCTTCTTGTTCTGCAATAAAATGTGCTACATCCTTATCCCAATCATCTAAATTAAGTAGGTATCCATCTTCATCTGTTTCATAGTTAACACCATTTAGTTCGAAACCCATCTATAATCCCTCCTATCAAAATTAAACATTTATAAGATCTTTTTATTGCTCAATTGCAACCTCAGCTTCACCTACAGTAGCATGTAATTCTTTTTTTTTCTATTCTCGTCTTCGGTCATATCAAGAGACTCCTCAATTATCTCTAGCAAAGATGATCAATGGATTGCTATAATAATCGGCACACCCCACGAAATTTCATTGGTCATGCTAGTTACATAGGTAGCCAGCTAAAAAGATATCGAGCGCAAGATATTGCTCTCTGACTAAATAATATTATGTTAAAGAGTAGCTAAGACTGATACTATCTTTATAATTATGGAAAAGTTAATTTGATTGTTTAAATATGGGACTAAAACTTTTACTTGGCATTCATAATCACCAGCCAGTCGGCAACTTTGATCATGTTTTCAAAGAATCAGTTGATAGATGCTACAGACCACAGCTTGAAATATTAAGCCGGTTTCCTGATATAAAAGTTGCATACCACCATTCTGGCTCACTTTTTGAGTGGATAGAAAATAATAGCCCAGATTATTTAGAATTACTTTCAACGCTGGTAGATCGCTCACAAGTTGAGCTACTATCAGGCGGTTTCTATGAGCCTATATTATCATCTATTCCAGTTGAAGATGCGGTTGGACAACTTGATATGATGAATGAATATATTAAGAAACGTTTCGGTACTAGACCGACAGGGCTCTGGATGGCAGAACGTGTCTGGGATCCTCATATCCCTCTGATAACAAGCTTAGCTGATTTAAAATTCACTCTACTAGATGATACACATCTTATTATTGCAGGGTTAAGCAAAAACGAACAGTTTGGGTATCATCTAACAGAAAAAAATGGGGAACTACTTGCCATATTTCCAATTGACAAAAATTTACGCTACTCTATTCCATTTCATCTGCCAGAAGAAAATCTTAATTACTTTATCGATATTGCCAATCAAGACGATAACAGAGTCTTAACCTATGGCGATGATGGTGAAAAGTTTGGGCTCTGGCCTGACAGCTATGATTGGGTATATAATAAGAGATGGCTTGAAAATTTTTACACAATATTAAGCGAAAACCGATCGATTGTTGAAACCACAAGCTTTAAAGATATATTAGATCAATACCAACCATCGTCGAAACTTTATATTCCACCCTCCTCTTATGAAGAGATGATGGAATGGTCGCTGGCAGTAGATAAAGTAGATGACTTCATTGAGCTTAAAACCAGACTTGAAGAGTCATCAAATTTTGATCGCTATCAACCATTTTTGCGAGGCGGACTATGGCATAATTTTCATATCAAATATGATGAATCGAATAGATTAAATAAGAAGGCACTCTATCTTTCCAAAATGTTTCGTGATGCTAAGGAAAATTTACCTGATAATATTGCTTTGGAAATAGAGC
>JBLYYQ010000031.1:0-3236 GCA_048550035.1 Nitrospinota bacterium | reverse complement strand
TAATCTACACATGCTTTAAATTTTACATCAAACATTCCGACTTGCAGCAAACGTTGCTTCTCTATTAGTAATGAAGAAGGAGAAATGAGGCAAAGTTCAAGCGACTCTTCAAAAATAAAGTTGGGCAACTTGCGATGCTTGAGCTTTGGGTTAACCCTTATCCCTTTTCTAATCCATATCTCCTCTGATTGCATCAGCCGATAGAATGGGTATCTATATAGATATTTCAGTTGCAGTTCTAACTTTCTTTTATCCCAGATATCATCAGAATCGAGCAGTCCGATATAGTTAGAGGTTGCCTTTTCAATCCCTCTATTTCTTGCAAAACTTACCCCTCGATTGATGTTAAAGCTAATAATCGAGATCCGATCTCTATATTTAGCTAGCTGTTTCAATGTGTCATCAGTTGAGCCATCGTCAACTACAATAATTTCATCAGGTAAATGGCTTTGCGCTAAGACCGATTCTACAGCTCTGATTAGCATTGTAGCTCGATTGTAGGTCGGGATTATTACCGATACAGTTGGATCTTTTGAATTGTTAATAAACTTTAGAATGAAATTTTCTATCTGATCTTGCTGTATGCTAACTGATGAGCAATAATCAGATTCGGTATTAATGTCTGCATAGTCGCTGATTCTTTTGATAGTGAAAAACTTAATCTTACTTTTCTTAACTATCTCATCTGCAAGATAGAAGCTCTCCATATCGACTAGATCTGCTTTGCAGTCAATCTTATTTTGGCCTAGGATCGGCTTATCAAACGTAATTAACTCACCATACTTGATAGGTAGATCATCAGGTAATGCTAATGGGTATTCCCCTAAAGATATGGAATCGTTGCTACTGCTTGATCTGATTTTGGTTGGGATCACCCAGTCGCCGATCTGTAATTGATTGTTTAATGCACCGGCTGCCCCGATATTTACTACCATAGTAGGTTTCAATTTTTCTCTAATCAGATTTGCAGCCTCTACTGAATTTTGTCTGCCAACGCCTGTAATAAGAATGACGATACCCCTTTTTAATTTAGGCAACCTAAACCGATCAAGTCGCAACTCTTTTCTGTATATAACTGTAATCTTGGACTCTCTTAACATCTTGATCGGCGCTTCATTGCTAGATGCAAAAGTTATGAGAAGCTCTAGTCTGATCTCATCATTTGGGCTGCTTTTCATAATAGTTTTACATTCATATAGAAATAGCTATTGCTCTTCATTCAGATGTCGACTATGATTTGGCAATGCGCCCGTAGCTCAGCTGGATAGAGCGCAAGATTGCGGATCTTGAGGCCGCAGGTTCAAATCCTGCCGGGCGTACCAATATTCTACTCTTTTACTATCGCATCAATCTTTGCAACTGTTCTAAGCAACGATTCTAATTGATCGATTGCTAACATATTAGGACCATCGCAAGGAGCATTGTCAGGATCTTTATCAGTCTCTAAGAATAGTCCTGCGATCTTTGTTGCGATTGCAGCTTTTGCAAGGTAGGGGATCATCCGTCGATTTCCTCCAGTCGTAACCCCATCAAAACTTGGGCTCTGAACAGAGTGACCAGCATCAAATATTACAGGGACTCCAAGATCTGCCATCAAAGGGAGCGAACTCATATCGACAACAAGCGAATTGTAGCCAAAAAATGTTCCACGCTCTGTTAACATTATATTACTAGAGCCGCCTGCCTTAACTTTTTCGATAGCGGTTTGCATGTTGCCAGGTGCTACGAATTGTCCTTTTTTGATATTAACAATCTTCCCACTAGCACCAGCTGCCAATAGCAGATCAGTCTGTCGGCATAAGAATGCAGGAATCTGAATAATATCTAGGACATCTTTGGCAATCGAAATCTCGCTCGGGCTATGGACATCAGATACAACAGGCAGATTGAAAGTTGATCTGATCTCTTGTAATATCTTTAATCCTTCGTCTAACCCAACTCCCCGAAACGAGCCGAGCGATGTACGATTCGCTTTATCATAGGAGCTTTTATAGATATATGGTATCCCGAGCTTATCGGTAATAGTTTTAATATCTTCACAATTTCGTAATGCGCTATCCCTACTTGTAATAACACATGAGCCGCCAATGAAGATAAAGGGGCTCTTATTGTCTATTGTTATCCCAAATTCTTTAATCTCAACCTTCATTCTTGAGATTGTAGCATAAAATTGGAAGATTTAACATAGACTATAGTATATATGCATATAGCAACTTTAAATTGTAAAAACTATTGCATAAAGAGCAAAAGCGAGTATTATTTTGTGAAACAGCTTTTTTACAGGGTAGCCCGAGGGATTCAATGTTGGATTCAAAAAAAGTATTCTCAAGTGAGGCGGGGAGCTATATAGTCGGGAATGTTTATTAATAGGTTAACAACGAGGTAAGGGAGAAAATGAAAAAATTATTTACAGGGATGTTGGCACTAGTTGCCATGCTGGTGTTTACTACGGTTGACGCAGCAGCGTATAAAGTAAACGATAATCATACCATCTATGGTTATGGTCAGATTTGGGCACTAGTTACAGAAAGTGCTGATAATGCAACTGAGGGATCTATTAATGCTCTTGATGGAGCAGCAGAGGTAGAAGATACAGCTTTTGGATTCCAAGCAAGAAGACTACGACTTGGTCTTAAAGGTACATTAGCAGATGGTATGGTATTTTATAACTTATTTTTAGATGGCGCAGATAGTGGTGGTGACCGAGATCTACAATTGCTAGACTATTGGGCCGGTCTTAATTTGATGGATGGAGCATTAAAGGTCAAAATTGGTCGATATATACCAGTAGTCGTATGGGAAGTAGGCAAAACTGGATCTGCTGGACTAAAAAATATTGAACGATCAATGGCTACAAGAGCTGTTAACAGTGCTTTCTATCCACTAGGTTCAAACGGATGGAGAGACGAGGGTGTTGAAATTGCTTATGGCAATATGAAAAAAGATCCTTTTGCAGCTAGCGTATCAATAAGTAACGGTCTAGGTGCATCTTCAAATGTTGGCGGCGACTTCAAAGACGCAGAAGTAAGATCAAATGCTGTTGGTGATGCTGCTTATGTATTAGCTCTTGCTGGAAACTTGATGGAAGGTAACCTACAACTACATACATCTTTCGGTATGAACTCTCATAGCGGCGCTTATGTTACCGCTGCTGGTGCTGGGGTCGAAGTTGATAGAAGCTCTGTGGCACTTGGTGCAATGTACAAAATGATGGAAGGTAACCTATGGTTTGACTT
>JBLYYQ010000030.1:0-2693 GCA_048550035.1 Nitrospinota bacterium | reverse complement strand
TTAGGGAGCGTATAAGTTTTTCCTGTCAGTCCACTGTATGACCCAAACTCAATTTCACCAATATCTGGTGCCTCATCAAGACCGTCAAGCATATTGAAAAATTTGACACTAGAATTCCTGACAGTCGAATTCCCAGCAGGAACAGACTTTACTATGCTAGAGAAAACCACACTCTCTTCTACAGTATTAGTAGTTTCATAGGAATCTATCTCTATTCTTTTTGGTAGGTCCACTCTCCCAGAAACATTATCCGATATAACTGAGTTGTAGACGGATATTCTCCATATATTAGTCCCGCCGCCAATACCTCCACCTGAAGAGTTTGCAATGTTCTCGATTACTGCGGAGTTAACTACTCCTAGAGTAGCATCTCTTCCAATAAAAATTCCACCACCCTTGCTATTAGATGCAAAGTTACTTTGAATAATAGAAGAGACTATTGTAGTAACTGTTCTAGCATCAATAGAGTAAACTCCGCCACCACTACCATTTGCAGAGTTATTTTTTATAACAGATGCTCTATAAAACGAGGCTGACTTATCTCCATCCCTAACTCCGCCACCATTGTTGCCTGCCCAATTAGATTTAATAAGAGATGCAGTTACATAAGATTGTGACGATTTCCAAGTAGAAATTCCGCCTCCAAAGTCGCTTGCGTAATTATAGTGAATAATAGAGGATTCTATCCTTGAAGATGCATAATTAGAAGTAGCAATTCCACCACCATTGCCGCTTGCGTAATTATATTGAATAATAGAAGAGATTATCGATGGAGATGCTCCGTTCTCATTATAAATTCCACCACCATTTCTTGCGCGATTGTTTTCAACAATAGTAGATATTATCGTTGGACTTGCATCGGAATTGTATATCCCGCCTCCATGTCTGTTATCAATATGTCCAGAGTTACCGCCTCTTATCACTACGCCATCTAATATAGCAGTGCCATTAAGTTCAACTGCTGCATCATTATATACTACGTGGATGACATTCTCACCGTACGAAGAAGGCTTAGCGATTTCCTTTATATATGCCCCTTCCTCAGAACAGGCTTTAGCAGTCTCGGCCAGTGGAATTCTTAGACCCTCACCTTCATCAGTGGGAGTACCAGGAACAAGGGTTGCACATGTAGTTTCCAGTGGAGTATCATTGCCATCTAGATCGCCTGACAAGATTGTTTCATTAGCATATATCCTACCAGCTTCACCAGACTTTACTCTGGCGCTTTTTGAACTCTCATCACCTGCAAAACCACCTATCACAGATACTCCATTGCGCAGTCTAAACGAACTCTTCTTTGCATCACCCTCACCCCAATGCCATGTCGGAATGTAAGTGCCAGCTTTCACCCATATCTCAACAGCTTCTAAATCACTACTTTCAATTGCATCTCCTACCTCATCTATGACAGTCTGAAGATTCATAGTCTCGCCGTTACCAGGTAGTGCATTAGCCCAACTCGAACCATCACCACTACCATCAGCAGTAGCATTTACATATAAAATACCAGACACCGTCGGATCATTTAGCGTAACCGTAGTTGTTGCCTCATCACTGTCGCCTTTATATGATACAGTCAGATTGAATTCTACTGTTCCTGTAACAGATGCTGGAACTGTGACCGCTGTTGATTTCTGATTTGGATTCTCTATTACTACATCTGCATCTGCAGTCGCCCACTCATAAGTAACATCCTCTACAATAGCTGTTGCAGGAATTTCAACATCACCTGTTAATCTGAAAGTGTATGAGCCAGATGGACTTATAACTCCCTCAGTTATTGAGAGGTTGGTGCTAGCACTAAAATCTGCTGGTGCAACAGCCACTATATCTCCTACGGTATCATCTCCTCCTTCTCCGCTATCACCTCCTCTGCCAGTATCTCCGCTGGTATCTGCAACATAATCATCATCACTACTACTACTGCTACATCCAAAACCGCCTATCGCAAACGTTAGTAGAAGCATTACTACTATCATTCCAAACTGTTTAAATCTCATTTTTTGCCTTTCTTTTTTGCTGATTTATTATTATATTTATTATACCATAAAATTATATTTATTATACCATAAAACTTGCCTGACGATAAATAGTTAGCAGAGTCAGATGATATCCAGAGCAGTAACAACTTGAACAGTCAGACCAATCCCTAGTAATTAGAATCCACTCTACCTTTGGAGGAAACCGGTCAGCTAGATAAAGCAAGAAAGTGAATTAACCAGACAATTTAAAACTAACGGATGAACTAGAGTGAAGGTCCATAGAATTGTTAATATCGTCTGCTCATCAGTGTAACACCTTGAAAAGTAAGCAACTATCATGCCACTTTAAAAACCTCTTATCCTTATTCTTATGGACTTTGGGAGCTTAGAAAGCAAAAAGCCCCACTCACATTATTTGTGAATGGGGCTTATGCTTGAAGAAGATTACGTTTCTATACCCTAATCTTATACTTTAGTTGTTATAATTATTACTCTACAGATCCTCTGGTTTATTCCGCTAAAGGAGGCATTATTACTGGGCCGATGTCTGGCTCTCCAGCATCAACATTTCCATAGATATCTCTACCAGTTAGAATAGTAAGATCATCAGGTCGATCGCTAATCTGTTCATTCGCAAAGTTATACCAACTCTCATTACCACCCTGATAGTAGAAGTCGCCCTCATCAGAAGAGATCCCAACTGTAACACCA
>JBLYYQ010000029.1:0-3453 GCA_048550035.1 Nitrospinota bacterium | reverse complement strand
GTTTGCATACTCAAATCAAGATGGATTTCAGCTGAAGAATGAGTTATTCATTGCAATAGCAGAAAACATGGATGCAACTATAGGGCATCACTATCTAGGTAATCGGGGAGTTGAATATCAAACTCAGTATCGATACATTTTTGCACCAGAAACTTTTGGCGAATTTAACTACACCCATTTAGAACCAAGTAGAGATTATTATGATGACAATAGTGCGCAATGGCAAATTAATGGGGATCATTTCCAAGTATTTGACTACAATATCAAAAGTCATCTCCATATTGATAAAGAATCAAAAAACAATACTAACCGTCTCTATGGCGATGACATACTAGTGAGAACCTCAGCTTACACAGATAGCTATTTTGAATTTAATAAAGATTATGATAGCTCGCAAATTGATGCTACATTTCAAGAGTTAGAGCAAGCTAGCAGCCAAGATCCAAATACAATAGTAAAAGCTCCTAATCTATCTTTTCGTAAATTTTCAGAACAGATCGGGAATCTCCCACTATATTTTGAGTTTGATAGCTCGATTGCTAACTACCAAGTGGAGCGAGATTCAGATATTAATGGGAGGTTCGAGCTTGCAAGATTAGATCTTTTCCCATCTTTGCGCCATAGCTTCGATCTGCAAGGTGCAGGATTGTTGTCAACTACTGTAGGTGCTAGATCGACTTCGTACACAAATGGTTTAGCCGCAGATAAAAGCTATACTGACGAATCATTTAGCACAGAATCCTATAATATTGGTATGACATATACAGCACCTATATTGTTTAAGAATTATCAAACTAAGAGTCAATCGATTAGTAAAATTCGAAATCTTATCATTCCAACGTTAGCCTATGAATATCTCCCTGGCGGTGAAGTAGATGGTGATGACAAATCAAAAATAAATGTCATAGATAATGTTGATCAAGATGGTCTGTCGTTTCGTAATCGCCTGACAGGTAAGCTAAGCTCAGTATATGAAGGTAGCATTAAAGCTGGTCAAGCAGGCAATCCTATGTACAGCAAAAAAGAGCTTGCCAGAATTGATATTACGCAGTCTTATAATCTTAAGGTAGCCTCACTAGAGGATGGCGATGAAAGTGAATTGCCAGAAGATAGACTTGAGCCACTAAATGTTAGAACTCTATTTTATCCTACCGATTGGTTATTACTCCGAACAGATGCAAACTATAATCATCAAAATGATAACTTCGACAGCAGTAGAATTGAGATCGGATATAAGTATGATGACAAATTTAACATCGCTATTGACCGTGTCTATGACCGATCATTAACAGAAGACAAGTCATCATCGTCACTCTATTTTGGCTACAATCTGAATCGAAGAATTGGAGCAGACTACTCATTGATTTATGGAGAAGAATCATCGCAAGTTCGGGGATCTATTTTCAGGCTGGCATATAAAAAAGATTGCTGGCAATTGAAAAGCTCAATCAGTAAGAAGTTGATCAATGGCAAAACTGAGACAACCTACGGATTTAGCATAATATTACTTGGTATTGGTGACATAGCCGCAGGGGTAGGTTCACCAATTCTTGATCGGAAGCTTTAGGTAATATTGAATAGTCGGCTTTCAACTGCAGCGCATAGAGCATGCTCTATGACTAGGTGCAACTCTTGGATCTCACCAGCATTCTCACCATCAGCAACGATCAGAAGATCAGCAATAGAAGCTCCTGCCCCCCCTTTATTGCCTGCTAATAATATAGAACGCCCGTTTTTAGATTTAGTAGCCTTGAGCCCATTGATGATATTCGGTGATGCTCCTGAAGTTGAAATCGCAAAAAAGATATCTTTTGAAGTCAGCTTCGCTTCGACCTGCCTAGCAAAGATTTGATCAAATCCATAGTCATTCCCAATGGCAGTCACAGTAGAAGGGTCAACCGCAAAGCTTTCAGCTGCTAACGCTGGTCGATCAGTCTTAAATCTACATACAAGCTCAGCTGCCACATGTTGTGCATCTGCTGCAGAACCACCATTACCTGCAAGATAAAGCGATCCACCATTTTCATACATTGAGACGATCATATCAACTGCCACCTCAAATTTATTATGATTTTCAACATTGTCTATGAACGCCTTTTTGTTCTGAATCGACCTATTGAACATCTCGACTAAATATTTTGAACTTTTCATATTTACTACCAAAAATCCTTCCAATAATATAAATCGGCATTATAATTTAACTTCTAAGAAAACTCCACTACTTCTCGTTCAAAACATTAAACCCTTTATAATCCATGACTTACTCTTTGCAGTCATCGCTTTTTTTCTCTCCTTGCACTCTCCCTACCTGACCCCTTTTTCCTATCCATTATTTTGATGATATTCTCTTTGGTAACGGTAGTAACATTGGAGTAACTTTTGGCAACTTCTGTTTATCTATTAGATAAGAAAATCGATATATGATCGAATGTCTCACCGTCATCTAATCGTTGAGTCGCCCACAAATGACGAATGAATTGATTGGGCGTTATCTTGTAATTAAGTTTTGCTATCGGACTCCTAAAATTCTTGAAAGAGACTAAAGTATCTTATATGTTTCCCTCCTTTATTTAAGAATAAGAAATCGTCAGGGAATAGCTGCCATAAACCCGCCATAAGTGTGAGTAGCTCTTACTCCCCTATGACACCTCACATCTTCAAAGTAGATAGAACCGAGATGATCTGTAATATATAATATCTGATTCAACCACCGCCTGAACCGTACATACGCATACCGCCACCTTCGACACGGTCAGTCTTGAAGTCTTATGTTCCGCTTTTTGTAAGATGGCTATCAGGTGCGCCAAGCTGCTGATTCTTGTAGAGTTCTCTGTTCTGTTGTCAAGTAACAAGATTTACCGATAAGATCAGCAACCTCTACAGAGATAGAACCTTTATTATTTAACTTTATTCCGCCTAACCTAGAACAGATTAGCTTCACTCGTGGATATGCTTTCTTTAACCTTCTCGCCATCCTCATTAGTTAGTTCACTCAATGACGATATTCCGTACTGTACTAATCCTAGCTTCTTCTTTTATCCCAAGCGCGTTAAGCAGTGGTATAAGGTATTCGACCTCTTCATCAGTTACCCGTTCAATAGCAGAGTGTCACGCCCTAGCCCATCTACTCCAATCTGTTTGGCAAACGAATCGTAAGTAAAAGCCTAGCAACCTAACGGGAGTTTGTTGGATCTATCTTTGACTGTCTCGGCAACCCGTTCTAATTTGTCATTAACTGTTAAGCGCAAAATCAGATCAAACAGATATGGGAGCAATTTCTCACCACCTCAAAAAACCTCTTATCCTTATTCTTATGGACTTGGGAGTTAGAAAGCAAAAAGCCCCACTCACATTATTTGTGAATGGGGCTTCTGCTCTAACAAGATTACGTTTCTATAACCTAAGCTTATACCTTAGTTGTTATAACTATTCTTCTACAAATACTTCATCCGT
>JBLYYQ010000028.1:0-3387 GCA_048550035.1 Nitrospinota bacterium | reverse complement strand
TAAAATTATACCTGAATCTGGACTCGATCTCAAAGCCGAGGTTGATAAATTTGAGACCGCCTTGATCATTGATGCTCTAGATCAGAGTAAGTGGGTCAAAAATAAGGCAGCGGCGCTCCTTAGATTAAACCGGACTACCTTAGTTGAAAAACTTAAAAAGAAGAAAATATTTGGCAAAATTTCAGGGTATGTCAAAAGCAATGAGCAGACTGTACAGTAATAGTACAGTCTGCTAGTGAAGAACTAGCTCGTAGCCAAATAGATCGTAGCCGAACTGACAACAGTACAAAATCAGATTAAACAATTTAATGTTCTAGTGCAAACTTTGCAAATGTACCTACTGAAACAGGATGCAAACTAGTAGTAATGAATGCTGTTGAACTTTTCCTTCTTGTGGATATGACTAATGCTTTTGCTTTGACCTTCGGTAATGCTTTAGCTAATCTGCTGCTGTTTAAGATTTCGTCATCCTCGTTTATTAGGTTAAATACATCGCCAGGCTCAACATTCTTATTTTGACCAACATTTAAATATATAATATCTCCATATGATAAATATTCGGCACCTGACCTGCTAGCAACAATCGTAGCACTGATATCTTTGTCTAATATAGGTTTGTCAGGATCGATTTTAGGTGGCACAGGCTTAACATATTCGATTACATAATCTTTTAAATTAATCGGCTGGAACACACCGATTACTTGGCATTTGGAGATATTTTTTTCTGTATCGACAACTTGTATAATTCCTGCAATCATTACTTTTCGACCGTAGCTTGGTCTAAATAATCCTGTAATTCCAGGCTTCCTAACCTTTTTGCCCTTTTTGATGATAGTGAACTTGTCATCGATTTGAACACCATCTTTCTCGCCTATATTAATGTAGAGTATTCCTTTGTATGCACCATGCATAACAGGAGCTTTATCCTCTGTATCAACCACTCTTGCAATATAATCAAACGAATCATCAACATAGCCTGCCTTAAATAAAGTTGCCGCATCAATAATAGGGATCAACCGTTCTTCGTCCTTTGTAATATTAGAATCGTTTTGAAGAGGGATTTCCTCTCGGATTTCAGGGCTTGGTATGCTGACTTTTTTTGGTGTAGGCGTAGGAGTTGTTACAGCTTCAGTCTGAGGTAATGGAGCTGGTGGTAGCGGAACTTCTTCCTCTTGAGCTTCTTCCTCAGGTGCGAGCACTACAGGTACAGGTGCTACTTCTACAGGTGCTGCCTCAGTAACACTCTCTTCTTGGATAGACGGCCATTTATCTTTGGGGGTGGGATTGACAGGCTTTGGCTTGTCAATGGCGTTATCTGCTAGCCCACCGTTAATAAATAGTGGTAATTCTATAAACGATTCTAAATCAGATGCTAATGTGGTAGTAGCGCCAAATAGCAACATCATCATACTCAACGCAACTATAAATTTTCTCATTTTATTATTCCTTATCAATAGTACCTAACTGAATTTCAATTGTTTCCAGATAGCGTTTTGCTCTTTCTGCCTCTGCATCATCTGGATATTCGTCAATTAATTGCTGAAAAATTTTTTTTGCCGCAGATAGTTTTTCAAGTTTCAAGAGTGATTTGCCAGATCCTAGTAGAGCAGCTCTATTTTTTGGGGAGTCAGGCCATCTGTTTAATAACTTTTGATATTCGACATATGCAATTTTATAGAGCCTACTAAGATAATATGATTCGCCGATCCAAAATTGCGCAAGTGATCCACGTGAATCTTGAGGGAAAGTATCAATAAAAGTTCGAAAACCCTTATTGGATTCGAGGTATCTTTTATCATGAAATAGCTCTAATGAGCGTTCATAAATTGAATCTGGATTTGTAACTTTAGGTTGATTATCTAAATTGGTGCTATTGCCGTTTACCTTATTTAAAGATGATCTGTTTGCAGACTTCAATCTATCAATATCTTGCCGGTTATGAGCAACTATCATCTCTTGATTGGATAAATCTTGCTCTAACATAACAATTCTCTTATTAAGCAAGTCCATGTCAGTTGTTAATTTTTTACTATTATTATCAGTTGCACAACCTACTATAGAAAAAATGGCTAATCCAACTAAAAGAGTAAAAAGCACTCTTTTTTTAAAATCTATTTTCAAAGTTTTCAGTAAATTAATATTAATTATATTCAAATTATAGGTGACTTATAATATTTTGTCAACATAATATTGTTTATAATAATGTAATTCCGGTCAAAAATCTTCCAGTTATTTTATTATCTTTTCGATATGAGAAAAAGAGTTGATTATTACAAGCAGAGCAAATCTGCGAGTCGTAAATATTACTGTTGCTAACACCAAGCTCTACTGCTTGAGATCTGTTTGCTCCAATCATATCAACCATTCTATCATTGACGAATTCCTCTCCGCAACTATTTTTAAATTGGGTTGCACTTTGTAAATCAACCTCGTAACAACATTGGCGAATAGCAGGAGCAAATGCAACAATGATATCTGCCATATCGGTATTATATCTCTTTTTCAAGTAGGTTAGCACTTTGCTTAGAATCTTTTTTTCTGTCCCGGCTCTACCTGCATGAATAGCAGCCGCAACACGGTTTGAGATATCATAGAGTATGATAGGAAGGCAGTCTGCTGTTTTGACAGCAATAGGTCTGTTGGCTTCATCGACAACGATAGCATCGCCTTCTAGCTGTCCGCTACTATTTGGATTATCATTAAGATTAATAATCTTAGCAGTATGGCGTTGCTTTACGAAAAATATCTCTTTTATCTCTAATGCTCCTCTGATGAGAGCCATATTTTGTTCTACAGTTTGCTGATTCTCCATGTTTGAGTTATCAGTATTCAGTGAATTAAATGGTCGGTTGCTAAGCCCGCCATTTCGTCCTGAAAAGAATGCTTTAACTGGCAAATCGGCAAATATAGTAAAAAGATAGATATCTACTTTATGCTGATTTAATTTTGTAAAACAGTTATTTTTATTCACCTTTTTATTATACATTTAACTACAAATTCCCTCAAAAGAGCCACATTTTTCGCATGCTACATTCTCTAATTCACAATTAAACGAAAGCTTACCGTTTTTAGATAATAGTTGCTCTGATTCTAGTTGTTTTGCATGTAGATTGGTATCAATAAACGACCAATGGAGTATCTCATTGATGCTTTTTTCTGCAAGAGCGATATAATCGAAGTTAATGTTAGAACTATTAGCAAGCTTTTGCCAATCAACTTTGCCATAGTGACTATTTCTGATAATTTCTGATACTGGTCGTCCTCCAATCGAGACGCAGCTGAGCTATCCCTTTTCTTCGAGAAAAACCTTGTCCATATGGAAACGTTTGCCGAGGCCTGGGTAATACTCACCAAATCACTTGAGGCTTTGAGTGAAAAACCACGACC
>JBLYYQ010000027.1:0-18036 GCA_048550035.1 Nitrospinota bacterium | reverse complement strand
GCGCGCCGGTCCAGAAGGTCGGAAAAACGCGCCTCCGCAAGTTCGTCGAGCTCGTCCTCGGGATGTGCGAACAGGTAGCTGCGCGGCATGTCGATCGTCCGGCACAGCAGGACTTCCGCATCGAGGCGGGGCGATTCACTGTTGTGCGAAAGACGCTCTGTTGCGTCCGCGATAGCGGCATCAAGCCTCATGTTGAAGTACACTCGCCGAAACTTTCCAATGTAACTGATGCGCCCATGAACGTGTATTCCAACATTCTCGATATGGTCGGCCAGACGCCGATGCTCGAAATCACGAACATCGATACGGGCCCCTGCCGCCTGTTTCTGAAACTTGAACTGATGAATCCGGGTGGCTCGATCAAGGATCGCATCGGTATCTCAATGATAGAGGAAGCCGGCCATTACCCCACCAACTAGCTAATGGCACGCGAGCTCCTCCTTTGGTGATAGCTTATATATAGAGGCCACCTTTACCGTTGCCGGACTATGCGGTATTAGCGCTCCTTTCGAAGCGTTATCCCCCGCCATAGGATAGATTCTCACGTGTTACTCACCCGTCCGCCGCTTTACTCGCCCCCGAAGGAACTTTCTCGCTCGACTTGCATGTGTTAGGCACACCGCCAGCGTTCATTCTGAGCCAGGATCAAACTCTCCAGTTTAATTTCTAGCTTCTTAACTTCTTAGCGTTGTACTAATTTACTCGGTTTTGACAAAACCCGCATTATCTTTTACTAATGCGTCGCCTCAATTTTTTAGATCTTTTGTTGCCAGCTTTATATTCTTGCTAGCAATCCTTGATATTAACTAGTCACTTTCGTATTGTCAACAACTAAAAAAATTATTTTATGTTGTTAACTTTCCAGAGAATAGCTCTATCAAGAAGGTCATTCTATCCTCTTATACTTACTTGTCAACTTATATTTTTATATTAATACCTTCTTTGTTATAAAATGCTCTTTTTAATGTTTAAAGTGACGCAGACCTGTGAAAATCATTGCTATATTATGCTCATTGGCCGCCTTTATCACCTCTTTATCATTTATTGAGCCGCCTGGTTGAATTATTGCTGTCACCCCTACTGATGCTGCTTGGTCTACTGCATCTCGAAATGGGAAAAATGCATCGGACGACATTGCACTCCCTTTTATTGCATCCCCTCCCTTGATTATCCCTATTTGCGCTGAGTCTACACGACTCATCTGCCCTGCTCCTACTCCTATCGTCGCATGTGTGGTTGAGTAGACTATTGCATTTGACTTTGTATGCTTCGCTACTTTCCAACCAAACATTAGTGCCAAGCGCTCTTCTTTAGTCGGGGTTCGATCCGTTACTACTTTAAGGTTCGACTCTATTATTGTTGGGCTATCCTCTTCTTGTAGCAGTGCTATACCATCTATGATCTTTAAATCTATTCGCCGCACTTTATCTACTCGCAACTTTTTTTCTATCAGACGAAGATTCTTTTTCTGCTTCAAAATTGCTAATGCTTCACTACTATATGATGGGGCTATTATTATCTCTAGAAAAAGCTTGTTTAGCTCGGTTGCCACCTCTGCATCTACTTCGCTATTAAATGCTACCACCCCTCCAAATGCTGAGATGGAATCTGTTGCCAATGCTAATTTGTATGACTTCAAACTACTTTCACTCGTTGCACAACCAGCTGGATTTGTATGCTTTATTATCGCGCATGATGGTCCTTCAAACTCCTGCACTAAACTATATGCTTCTAACATATCTACAATATTATTGTAGGAGAGCTCTTTACCATTTAACTGATTCGCCATTTCAGCCGTACTGTCGCCATTACTCATCTCTCTGTAATAGGCTGATCGTTGATGTGGGTTCTCTCCATAGCGCAAATCAGCTACCTTTGATAACGATATGATCTTCTCTGTTGGAAATTCATCTCTATCTAACTTAAATGCTCCCGGTAAATAGCTCGCTATCATTGAATCGTAATTTGCTGTATATCTAAATGCTTTACACGCTAGTGCCTCTTTAGAACTCTCCGATAGGGTAGCATTATTCTCTTCTAACTCTGCTATGATACCTTCGTAATCTGCTGGATCAACAACCACTGCAACATCTTTATAATTCTTGGCTGCCGACCTTATCATCGCAGGTCCTCCGATATCTATATTCTCAATCGCCTCTCCCAATGTAGAACCTGACCTATTAATTGTCTCCTTGAATGGATAAAGATTGATTATTACCATATCTATTAACTTAATATCTAGTTCCTCAACTTTTGACATATGCTCACTGTTTGACCTGACAGCTAATATCCCTCCATGTACTTTAGGATGTAGGCTCTTCACCCTCCCATCTAAGCATTCAGGAAATCCAGTGTAGTTACTTAGCTCCACTACCTCAATCCCTCCCTCGCGCAGCTTAGAGGCTGTCCCTCCAGTTGAGACTATCTCAATACCTAGACCCGCTAATTTGCTAGCTAAAAATAGCGCTCCTTCTTTGTTTGACAGACTTATCACGACCCTTGCAATCTTTTGTCTCAATGCTATACCTCCCCTATCCATAGTTATTGCTAAACGATCTATTTTAAGCTCATTTATCTTACTTTTGATCTTTTTTTTATCTCATTTAACACTATACTTTATCTTTAATGAAAGGAGTTTTTATGTTGCAAAAATCTATAAATAATACTGATTCACCCTGGTTGGCTCAATTTGAGCGAAAATTTGTTACTAAAAATCTGGTTGTGAAAAATTTTGATGATATTAAATCTTATTTTGTCGAACTCGAAAATAGAAAAATTCATTCAGAAGAAGATCTCATAAAATTCCTACATGATTACTCCGAAGTTTTAGCGATCAGCTTGGAAACTAGAACCGCAGCTTATATCGATATGACACGGTTCGTTAATGATAATAATAAAAAAGAGGCTTATATACGGATTGTCAAAGATCTCGAACCAAACTTGGCAAAATGGGAAAATATCTTAAACAAAAAATATATCAATTCAGAGTTTAGGATCAGTCTCAAAAGCAGACCCGAATATCAGAGACTCGATAAAATTTTTGAAACCTCACTTCAACTCTTTAATAAGAAAAATATCGATATTAATGTCAGGCTAAAAGAGTTAGCTCAACAGTATGAGATGATTTTTGGTTCAATGACTATAAACTTTGATAATAGTGAAAAAACTATTCGAGAATTGGCATTATATCTTAAAAATAATGATCAAAAAGTAAGAAAAAGTGCCTACCTTGCGATCTTTGAGCGAAGGATTTCAGAGAAAGATAAGTTAGAAGATATATTTGATGAAATGGTTCAGCTTAGAAATCAGTTGGCTGACAACTTGTCACTCGATAACTTTGTCGATTACTCGTTTCAATCTAAGCTTCGAGATTATTCATATCAAGACTGCCTCAATTTTCACAACTCAATTGAAAAAAAGGTACTACCTATTGCCAAAAATATTTTTGCAAAGCGGAAAAAGTTGATGAATCTAGATCGAATTGCCATCTGGGATATTGACAATGATCCAAGGGGAGGAGAACCATTAAAACCATTCAATACTGCTGATGAGCTATTTAATGCAGCCTTAAATATATTTGGGAAAGTCGATTCAGAATTAATGGCAAAATTTAGATCGCTTGAAAGTTTCCTTGATCTTGAATCAAGGAAAGGTAAAGCACAAGGTGGTTATCAAGCTACTTACGATGAAATGCGAGTCCCCTTTATATTCACTAATGCAATCGGTCTTCAAGATGATCTTAATACTCTGCTCCATGAAGCAGGGCATGCGTTTCATACTTTAGAATGTCGTGATAATCCACTAATATGGTACCGCCACTCGTCAATCGAGTTTGCTGAAGTTGCATCAATGTCGATGGAACTTATCGGGTATCAATTCTTAGATTCGGTTTACAGTGATAGCAGGAGCGTTAAACGAATTTTGCAAGAAAAATTTGAATCAATAGTTACTTTACTATTATGGATCGCCCGTGTTGACGCATTCCAATGTTGGCTCTATACAAACAAAAATCATAATCGAGAAACAAGATATCAATATTGGGTCGAACTTGCTAATCGATTCAATCCTGGTATAGATTATAGCCTAGCACCAGAAGATGCTCTAGGATATGCATGGCATGGGCAACTTCATATATTTACAGTTCCACTTTACTATATAGAGTATGCAATCGCGATGTTAGGTGCATTGCAACTATTTAATAACTATCTTGTTGATCCGAATCTAGCTATAAAAAGCTATAAAAATAGTCTGAAATTAGGGGGGCAAGAGTTTAATCGGAAACTTTTTGAGAGCGCCAGTATCAAATTTGACTTCTCAGAACAGCTACTAGGAGATCTTCTTGAAAAGAGTGCTAAAGAGCTCTACTACTAGTTGTTGAAACGACCATTGTTGTTAATATAAGCGAGCTTCTTATTATTTGATTGCCTGAATATAGAATTAACAAATGGGTCTGGGAAAACTATGTCTAGCTCATGTATATATCGTAAGGCAGCAATTGACCATAACATCTCATCCTCGGTATGGATGATCGCAATATTCTTATCCTCAAAACGGTCAAACACCTCTTTTTGCAACATTTTAAACGATTTTCTTGCAAATTGATCTACTACAGTAAGGTTTCGAATCGGCTCTAAATCTTGGATTACAAGGTCGGTAAGCTCTTCTTCACATTCGTAATTGGTAAGGTACCCTAGCGTTACCTGATTCTTACTCTCAACAACTGATCCATCAGCTAAAGTTGCTAAATAGACTGAACCACCACCTTTAATGGGACTTCCTTCTGCCTTAACCACCCTTGCAACTGCCTGATCAGACTTGCTTGATTTTCCATAAATTACCATGTTGAATCTATCCAACGCAATCTCAAGCTCTCGCCTTTCAATATGAGTTGTCCGATAAATTGTGTTAATTTGTTGCTCGAGCTTTTCTCGTTTAACGTCCATTTCACCTTTTTATCAATATTTTATCTGTTGCCACTACACTCTACTCTAAATTGACCAGTTTGTCAGCTATAATTATTATCTATACTTGATATAAACAATCCCATCTTACCTTATTTTGCAGCCTTTAATATATCTAAGTTCTCTTCGCTCTTGCCAATTGTTGAATATAAAAGTATAATCTTGTAGTAACTAAATAAGAATTTATAGGTTTATGCTCTTATGGCAAAAGACAAAAAGGGAGACTCCAAAGGAGATAAGGCTGAAGAGCGTGATCTAGAGTCGTTGCTACTTGAAAAAGATAAACTAGATTCACTTATCAAACGGAAATTCACCAAAGATATCACTGTCCTATTTACTGATATCACAGGCTCTACCCAACTATCAAAAAATATTGGTGATATCGCGATGCGATCGATGTTGAAAAAACATTACAGTATGATAAAGATTGCAGTCGAGAAATTTAATGGGCATCTAGTTAAAACTATGGGTGACGGAACTCTCTCCTATTTTATCGCTGCAGAAGATGGGGTCAAAGCTGCTATTGAGATTCAGAATGCAATGCATCTTCTAGATTTGAATGCGCGTCATCGCTTAAACATCCGTTGCGGGTTAAATACTGGTCTTGGGATTGTCGAAGATGAGGATGTCTATGGCGATGTTGTCAATATTGCACAACGATTAGAGGCATTAGCGGAGCCACTTGAGGCATTGATTAGTTCTGCTACCTATGATCTTGTTAAAGATATTGAGGAGTTCAACATTGTTTTTCTTAAAGAGACTAAGATCAAAGGGAAAGCTGGCATTCAAAAAATATACAAAATTATCTGGAGTCCTGACGGCATCACGGAGGTCCCCTCATCAGATAGCATAGTCATCTATGATCCTGCTGACGAAGATTCAGACTCATCAGGTGATACAGAAACAAAAGAGACTCCACCACTTGCAACACTTACAGTAACCCAGTCAGGGTCACCCCCTACGGTCCATAATATATACAATCAACCTGTCATAGTTGGTCGCTCATCAAAAGCTGACATCAGAATTTCTGAGCTTTTTGTTTCAAGGAAGCATATTAAAATTTACCGTGAATCGGACTACTTTATACTTGAAGATTTAGGAAGTAGAGTCGGCTCACTTTATAAAAATGTTAGGATTAAAGTAAAAAAACTTGCTGATGGTGATATTGTTTCTATTGGGTCAGTACAACTTAAATTTAACTTGCTAGAACAAAAAGAAGATATTGAACCAAGTGGTGTCGGGGGTAAATCTTTGGCGGCCGATGAACCGACTATTACCCTTCATGCCTCTAGCCTACTCACCTTACTGCTAAGAAAAAATAATCAAATTACTGCATCGTTTAGTCTATCTGACGAAAAAATACATATAGGTCGCCATGCAGATTGTGAAGTACAGCTAAAATCACCACTCGTATCAAGGCGACATGCGACAATTCACCTAGACAAGGAGAAAGCAATTGTAGAAGATCTAGGTAGTAATAATGGTGTTTTTGTTGATGGCAAAAGGATAAAAAAGGCAACTTTAGTACATGGCGATAGCTTCCGGATCGGATCGTTCGATCTGTTAGTTGCTAATCCTTTTAAAGCTATGAATAATCCGGATGAAAACCCAGGATTAGTTAAAAAATTATTTTCGTTCTTAGATAAAAGTTAACTAAAGTCCTCTTTTCTTAAGATTTTTAAACTGGTTCGACCTTAATAGCTTATTAGAGCCATAAATAGTCCGCTCAACCGATACGATGTCATTGTCTCGTTGCAACTCATTGATAATATTGATTAGTTGATCAATACTATCAACCTCCATAGTAACTAACATTCTGCCAGTTGCAACATTATCTGTGCTGATATCTGCACGACGAATATTAGAATCGTTAATAGATATTATTGATGATATCTTCGCTAATATTCCAGGTTTATCTCTACTCTCAATCATTAAAGTAACAGATGTTTTTTGAGCTTCTTTTAGATCCCATATGACATCTACTCGCCTCTCTGAGTCTAACCCTAGATTTTTAGCATTGCGACACTCTACAGAGTGGACTAGTAAGCCTTGACCCATAGATATAAATCCGACAATCTCTTCGCCTGGTACCGGTCCGCAGCAACGGGCAAATCGGACTAACATATCACTTATTCCACCTACAATTACTCCAGATGAACTTTTTTTGCTAGACCCCAAATCCCTATTTTTATTGGAATTGATCTTATCGGCTAACTTTTTAGAATTAGGGTCAGTGACAGTTGCCAACCGACTTTTTTGAAAAAGATGAGCAACCGTTATCTTCCCAAATCCGATAGCTATCATCAATGAATCTATGTTGTTATAGCCTCGATCCTTTGCAAGATCCTCTATAAACCTATTATTTGTTAACGATTTAGGATCTATATTGTGCTCAGATAGATAGTTTTTTATCAGATCATTCCCTAGCTTTAATGCTTGAGCAGCTTCTGCCTGTCTGAAATAGGCAGTAATCTTAGCCTTTGCTTTCGGTGTGACAACATACTTTAACCAATCTCGACTAGGATGTGAATGACTAGAGGTCAATATCTCAACAATATCACCATTATGTAATTGCCGTTTAATTGAACTTAGCTTCCCATTGATCTTAGCGCCAATACAACTCTGTCCAATATCTGTATGAATTGCATATGCAAAATCAATCGGGGTTGCTCCTTTCATTAAAGAGCGGACCTCCTCTTTTGGAGTGAAAACATAAACTTCATCTGGAAATAGATCTATCTTTACACGCTCTAAAAACTCCTTCGGATCTTTAACCTCTGTCTGCCACTCTAGCAGTCGCCTTAACCAGTTGATCTGCTCGTCATGCTTTTTATCTTCAGAGCCACCCTCTTTATATCGCCAATGCGCTGCTATACCTTCTTCACAGAAAACATTCATCCGTTCTGAGCGGATCTGCGCTTCTACCTTGTTGCCACCCTCTCCTAGAACTGTTGTATGCAAAGATCTATACATGTTATCTTTCGGGAGTGCAATGTAATCTTTTAACTTGCCCGGTATCGGTTTAAATATTGAATGTATTATTCCAAGTGCCTTATAACACTGATCTTCAAGTGGAGTAATTATTCTTACTCCCAATAGATCATGTATTTCGTCAAACAACATTTTACGATCACGCATTTTGCGCATAATTGAATAGTAATGTTTGCTTCGTCCGTAGACCTTTACATTTGGAATTTCTTTCTCTAGTTCCATTTGCAAACTCTTCACTATCTTTTTTATATAGCGATCTGTTACCTCTTCTAAATCACCAACCTTGTTTTTGATCTTTTTATATTCGATCGGATTTAAATATCGAAACGCTCCATCTTCTAGCTCTACTTTCATCCAGTTAATACCGAGGCGATTTGCAAGTGGAGCATAAATATCGAGTGTCTCTTGCGCGATCTTTTTTTGCTTGGCCGGACTTAGATGTTTTAGGGTCCTAACATTATGTACACGATCGGCTAGCTTCACTAATATCACCCGGATATCTTTACTCATCGCAAGCATCATTTTTCGAATATTGCTCGCCTGATTCTCGATTGCACTAGTAGATTCTATCTTTGATAATTTTGTTACACCATCTACAATCTGTAATACATCATCTCCAAAATGTTCTTTAACCTCGTCTCTTGTTGCAAGTGTATCTTCAAGCGTATCGTGCAGTAGCCCTACTGAAACTGAAACATGTCCTAGCTTCATCTTGGCTAATATATAACTTACTTCTAGTGGGTGTGATAAATACGGTTCACCAGATACTCGCTTTTGCCCTTTGTGACATCTTGCTGCAAATGTATATGCACGCCAGAACATATCTATATCAGCATCTGGGAAATTCTTTTTTAGCTCTTCAACTATAAATTCTGCTCGTATCAATTTGACACCTGCTTGCCTGTTAACTGCTTATCATTTATTTAACATCTAATTTTTAAGAGTTTTCTAGTCTCTCTAAAATGTCACTTAATCCGGCTTTGAGTTTGGCTAATAGTTGCTCATCTATCGTAGCCTCTTTTTTTACTTTCTTTGTTTTGTTCTGTTTTTGACCTAGCTTTAGTTTTGCCCCTGCAATACTATATTTTTCTTCATAAAGTAATTTTTTAATCTCTAAGGCCTGATTAATATCTTTGCTCGTATAGGAACGTTGACCATTAAGATTCTTCTTTGGCTCTAATATCTCAAACTCTTGCTCCCAGTATCTTAAAACATACGGTTGCACACCGACAAATGAGGCAACTTCCTTGATTTTATAAAACATCTTATCTGGAATAGTTAGTAAATCTACCTGCTTTTTATCAGACATTCCTTAGATCCTATTTTGATTTGTCAATAGTTCAACTTTGCAATCTAAATTTTGCTTCACAAGCTTGTTACAGAATCTCAATGCGCTCTCTTTACTTGTGAAACTTTGATTGCCATATACTTTGTAAACGTTTATCGGCTCGTTACTCTCCTTGAATGCAAGATTATAATTTAATTTTTCTGCTAACTTTAATATCTGCTCTTTACTTTTTTTACTGTTATGAATTTTGCTAACTAGCGCATTTTTCCCATCGTAGCTCTTCAAGGTAGCATCAATGCTATACGCCTTTAAGGTCTCCTTCACCTCTTTGGCAGATCGAAAACTCTCCCACCCAGTAAAGATTGCCTCCAGTATCTCCATGCTCGATTTGCCAAATGATACCTTAGATTCTATCCCTTGAGCCAGCAACTGATCATGTAACTTAGTGCAGCTTTCTTCATAAAGACATACCCCATAGCGCAATCTCCACAACTGATTTTTAACATTCTCTTTATCAGCCAATTTCTCATCTGACTGTCTTGCATATTTATAATCTGAAACCTGAGTTGCCAAAAAAGGTAATGGCTTTAATTGCTCACCTGGTTCATCTAACTCTTCATCTAACTCTCTATCTAGTTCTAACTTCTCCTTTTTCTCCGTATAAACATCAGGGGCAACCTTGCTCTGACTGATTTCTTGCTTCTCAATATTATCACCAGTCATAAAGATATGGTTATTCCATAGTAAAATCCCAAACAGTATCAGCAATGTGAAAAGTAACAGCAGATAACTCATTCTAAAGCTACTTTTAACCTTGAATTTTTCATTCTTAAGCTGCTCTGGTCGCAAAGAGTTTCGAACATTCAACAGCTCATTGTAAAGATTAATTGTTCTCAAGTTTCATAGCCTGAAATAAAAAATTTATCTTCTATTCTTATTCGACCTACCTTTGAAATCTCGTTTGAAACATAGAGTATTGCTTTGGCAAGTGAACTTTGGCTATCTAGGCAGTCTGATGGTAGCCCTATATTTCTTATCCTTGCACTATTTAACTTTTCTATAATGCCCCCTGTGATAGAAATGATTTTTTTATTTTTACATAAATATTCTTCTATTTCAATAAGATGTGAAGAAAAATGAAAATTTAATTTAAGTTTTTGATAGATTATGCCGATTTGTAAATAAAAGGGGTTGTACGTTGTTAGTAAGTTAGGAGGTTCTATATGAGTGATCTAGTCGGGTTACGGCAGGTATTACAGCTTGCGCCCGCTGTCGAAAAAGCACAAGCAAATCTGCAAAATCAATCAGCAGAGCTTGCCAAAATACTCGATGAAGAGAGTAAAAGTTCAAGCCAGAAAAAAACTGAACAGACTCAGCCTACTCAAAATAGTGGAAAATCTAACCCAACTTTCGCAGATCAGCAATCGTCCAACAAATCATATCGACCTTTAAATAGGAAAAAGAGAAAAAAAAAGATGGATAAATATATTAATATCCAAACCTCGGTTCTCTTAAATATACATGTGTAGTAGAAAAATAGCTCCTAACCTCCCCAAATTGCTTACTTAGCATAACTTATATTAGCGCTACAACATAAAGTGACCAAAGAGCTTTTAGTCTGGAGCTACAAGATTAATAATGATTGTCGAAGATTGAATTAATCTTCGATCAGACTATAGTCCATCTTTCTTCGTTTTGGGATAAAACCTGCGTCAACTATGATTCTTCTAATATCATTCTCGTTTAAATTAAATGCAACACCAGCTTCTTTTACAACATTCTCTTCAATCATAGTAGATCCAAAATCGTTTGCCCCATAAAAGAGTGAAATTGCTCCGATCTTATCACCTTGCGTAACCCAACTTGTCTGGATGTTATCAATATTGTCGAGATAGAGCCTAGCTACTGCAAGATTTTTTAAGAATTCGAATCCACCTACCTTCTTATATTTATCCATCTTAGTATTGTTTGGCTGTAGTGGCCAAAGTATGAATGCTGTAAATCCACCACTCCTATCTTGCAGAGCTCTAATTTTCTCAATAGATTCTACCCGCTCTTCAATAGATTCTTCATGACCGAACATCATAGTTGCACTACTTTTAATTCCAAGGTTGTGAGCCTCTTCCATCACCTCTAACCATTCGTTAGCATCTGCTTTGTTTGGGCTTAATTTGCTGCGCACTCTATCTGATAATATCTCTGCTCCGCCTCCTGGTATTGAGTCTAGCCCTGCACTTTTTAATCTCTTTAATGTGGCAGCTATCGAGAGGTTAGAAAGTTTTGCAATGTGAGTTATTTCAGGTCCTGAAAAGGCATGTATATCTATAGAATGGCGACTCTTTATCTTTTTTAAAAGTGACTCATACCAGCTAATCTGAAAGTCAGGATGGAGTCCTCCTTGCATCAATATCTGATTGCCGCCTAATTCTTTTGTCTCAATGATTTTTTGATCTAGATCTTCATCTGTTAAAAGGTAAGCATCCTTAGAATCTTTCGCCCTCCAAAATGCACAAAATTTGCAACCTGCTACGCAGATGTTAGTATAGTTAATATTACGATCAACAATATACGTTACCACCTTGTTAGGATGCTTTTGCTGACGGATACGATTTGCACCAAATCCTAGTTCGAGTAGGTTGTTAGATTTTAATAATAAAATAGCATCTTTTTCTGTTAAACGCCTACCTCCTAACGTATGGTTTATTATCTGCTTTATGCTCATGGTGGATTAATTATAGATTAACAAAATAGAAAATTAAATAAAATTTATTTAGGTAGCTGATTATCTGCAGAGTCACTTACTAATACATCTTCAATTTCTACAGAGACTGCACGAGAACTAGATGCCTCTAACACCTTAAAAATATAACGCCCAAATGCAAATGTCTGTTTCCTATCAGGGATTCGCTCAAGTGCAAAATTGACTAACCCACTTAGAGTCTCGTAGTCGCCAGGGGTAATAGATAAGCCAAGCTCATCGTTAATTATATCAACCTCAATCATGGCATCGACTATCCACCTGCCATCAGCTATTTTTTCATACTGTTTGAAATCTTTATCATACTCATCACCTATTTCACCTACAATCTCTTCTACTAAATCTTCTAATGTTACAATTCCCTCAGTTGCACCATACTCATTCACCACAACCGCCATATGTTCTTGCTTTAGAGTCATCTCTTTTAGTAATGTTGCATTTCGTTTAGAAGATGGAACATAAAGTGGCGAGTACATAATAGTATCTAAGTTTTCGTCACTATCTCGCTCTTTTAAAATATCAAACGCAGTGATTATTCCAACTATATTAAATATTCGATCTTGATAAATGGGGAGCCTAGAAAATCCTGATTCTACAACTTTTAGCCTTGCCTGAGCAATGGTTGAGTTAATTGATAATCCAGCAACCGAGACCAATGGACGCATAGTCTCTAATACTGTAGATGAACTGAACTTGAATATCCGATCAATCATTTTTCGTTCATCTTCTGCAAGATCTAATTTTGAATGAGACATCTTTGTAAGCGTTACTAGCTCTTCTCTTGTCACGCTAGCTGAGCCTGTCTGATTTTCTAATCTGAATAAAAGAGTAAAACCACGAGCTAAAAATGATGTTACCTTCAATAGAGGATTAAATATTTTTATAGAAATCTCTAACGGTTTGGCTAGATACTTTGCTAATAGATCAGATTTCTCTCTGAAAATGATCTTAGGGACAATCTCACCTAATATCAAGGTAACAGGTCCCATGATCATGATAGATATGAGATCAGAATCTATGCCAAGTCCCAACATGCTAATGTATGCTGTAGCCAACGTTGTTGTCGCAATTACAGAGATGTTAGTCCCAACTGATGTAACACCAAACAGAGTCTCTGGTGTCTTAAGTAGATACTCTAGTTTTGCGGCCCAGATCTTCCCTTCATCAGCTAGACGCCTGAGCCTTATCTTTGGAAATGAGACCAAAAGGTATTCGCTACCTGAAAAAAATGCCTCTGTTAGTAAGAAGAATATAACAATAATAATTGTTGCCGATAAACTATCCATGATTAATCAGCCACCCTCTTTATGGTTGGAAGCACTTCTAGTATCGTAATTCTAGCACCTTGTGTCCGAATAACTTTAAATGTAATATCCTCTAATTCTAGAATATCGTTCCTCCTTGGTGCTCGCTTTAACTTATGAAACACATATCCACCTATCGTATCTGTTTCGTCATACTCTAACTGAAACTTAAACTGCTCCTCAAAATCTTCTATACTCATTGAAGCATTAATACGATACCATCCGTCAGAGCTGATATTTAACCGTTGGCGATCTTTATCAGGATTGACTAACTCTTCAATAATGTCATCTAAAGTTACAACACCTGCTACTCCGCCATATTCATCCATCGCAATCGCCATATGAGTCTTGCATCTCCTAAATTCACGCATTACTTCATTGATTGAGATTGTCTCTGGGATTATAAATGGCTCTCTTGCTAACTTGCGCAATGTAACTTCTTCGCCTGAATTAATATCTGCCTTGAGTAGATCTTTTTTATATATTACTCCAATAATATTATCGATTGATCCATCATAGATTGGCGCCCTTGTGAATTTAGAAGTTGCCAACTTATCAAATGCTTCTTGTGATTCGGTCGCAATATCAACTGCAAATAGTTCCGTTCTTGGAGTCATTATCTCACAAGCCCTCATATCACCTAACTCAAAGACTGCTTGAATCATATCTTTTTCTTCTTGGTAGATAACACCTTCATCTGCACTCTCTTCAACTAATGAGAGTAGATCCTCCTCAGTGATGATCTCATCAACTGAGCCAGAACCTCCTAGCAATCTTACAATTGCAGCTGAAATTTTACTTACCATCTCTCTTGCAGGATAGAGAAGTTTCATGATTAGAGCTAGTGGGCGAGCAACTAGTTTCGACCATGTTATTGAATTGTTATGTGCAATCGACTTTGGTGTAATCTCCCCAAAAAGTAATAAAAGAAATGTTCCAACACCGATCGCTAATGCAATTGCATAGTCAGAAAAGAGCTCTAGTGCTATCACTGTTATTACTGCACTTATCGCAACATTTGTGAACTCGTTCCCTAAGTAGATAGTAACTAGAAGTTTTTGTGGATTTTGAAGGAGCTGCTCAATTACTAAGCCAACTTTTGGTTTATCTTTTTTTATCCTATCTATCTCAATTTTACTAAGTGAAAATAAGGCAACTTCACTCCCTGCAAAAAAGGCTGAGCTTATTAGTAGTAATCCAAGAAGCAGTAAACGAAAAATGATTTCAGGCTCAATCATCATATCTTTTTCGAGCCTCGCACTTGCTGGCAATAAATCCTAGTCGGGGGAGGGACATACTCTGTCATAATAAAGCTAGTCTACCTCATTCATTTTGACAATGTCGATATCTCTAAAGCCAGATATCAGTGGTATTAACTTTTTTTCTTCACCTGCGATGACTACCTTGAAATTCTCTTTGGACAATAGACGCTTTGCGATTGTGTTGATCTGAGAGCTTGTAACCTCCTCTATATTATTTCGAAAGTTGAGGAGGTAAGAGTCATCATAATCGTAATAATCTAATATTAACCATTGCTTAAGTAATTTTTCGACTCGATCAAAATTTAATATAAATGAATTCACTATTGAATCTTTCGCAAGCTGTAATTCATCAGGCGATACTGGTTCTTCTCGAATAATAGCAAGTTCATCAAAAATTAGTTGCAGCGATTTTTTTACATTTGCAGTCTGAGTCGACATCCCTAAAATAAAATATCCATTAACATTTCGACCACCATTATAATATGACCAGACAGAATAGGCTAATCCCTCTTCTACCCGTATCTTTTTTGTAAGCCGTGATGAAAAACTATTGCCTCCTAATATATTATCTAGCAATAGCCAGCTATGATAATCTTTATCATTCTTTTTGCCGGCAATCATCCCAAGCCTGATAACAGCTTGCGGTTTGTTTATTCCGACTAGGCTCAATTTTTGATACTTCCTACCTGCCGGCTCATCATCAATCTTACTTTTAATATAGGTTAACTTAGGAGGAGTGTTGTCAGCAATTAGTCCAAAGGTATCATCTAGTTTTTTTTGTAACTTTCCGATATCAAAATTGCCAGACACTCCAATTAAAAGATTGCTTGGCTGAATAAATTCATGCCAGATCGCTTTTAAATCGTTAATCTTTATATGACCAATAGAGTCTTCGCTCGGGTAGTATGAGTAAGGTGAGTTACTATATAGCTCCTTTTTCAACTGTTGGATTGCTAGAAATTGGGAATCATCTTGTTGATCTTTTATCGACTCAATAATATTAGATTTTGCAATCTTAAACCTTTTTTTATCAAATCGTGGTTGAAACAACACTTCTTTAGAATAATCAATTAGCTGATCTAGATCTTTTGAAAGCGAATTTCCTATCAAAACCCCATACTCTTTATTGATAGAGGTTGAAATAGTTGCCCCGATATTTTCCAACCTTTTATCTAGCTCGCTAGGTCGATAACTTTTCGTCCCTCCAAAGCGTAGCATCTTTCCTGTTAATTCTGCTAAACCAACCTTTTGCACTGGATCATAAATTGTCCCCCCTTTGAAGATGATCTCAATTCTGGCAATCGGAAGTTCCTTATCAGTTAACATCAAAACTTTGATCCCATTACTAAGCTTTATAACTTTTGCCTTAGTCAGATCACTATCATCTTTTGTCGACGGAAATTGGTTTAGATATTTTGACCAGAGATTTCCTTTGCTATAAACTTTCTGATCTGTAATAACTGTAGCCCCATATGAGATGCCTCTAAACATCAAGGTTAAAATAACGATCAAATAGATCAGTCTATATCTATTTCTTAGCATCTTTTCTCTTAATATAAGCTACACTCATCTGATCTCGTTGAAAATACTGCCTCGCTGCAGCTTGAATCTCCTCCTTGGTTATACTATTAATCTCATCTACATATCTAAAAAGATTTGAGGCTGAGCCTGTAATAAGTTCAAAAAATGCAAGGTTGCGCGACATACTATAGTGAGATTTCAAATTCATTATGAAAGATACCTCAATCTTCTTCTTAGCTCTAACAAGCTCGTCATCTGAGATAAGCTCAACCTGCAACGCAGTTAGCTCGTGCAAAATACTATCTTCTAACTCTTCTAAGGTATGCTCTCCTTTTGGCTTAGCTGAGACGACAAAGAGGTTTGGGTATCTAGAAGCAGGAGCTCCAAAGGTCGCAATTGTAGATGCGATCTCTTGATCTAGTTTTAACCGTTTCACCAATCTTGAGCTTGAAGATCCAGATAGTAACTCATGAATTAAATCAAATATATAATCATCACGAGATGGCGAAGATGGTTTATGAAACCCTAACATCAATGCAGGGTTTGCAGCTGCCATCCTTACAGTAGTCTTTTTATAGCCAGCTTGGGGTGGCTCTATTGAATAGTTGCGAGATGGTAATTCTTTTGCCTCTAATTGTGAAAAATATTTTCTTATTATCTTTTCAGTCTGATTGATATCAACATTACCAGTGATAACAATTGTACAGTTATTAGGACGATACCATTGATCAATAAACTCTTCTAGCTTGGATAATGGTAAACTTTTGATATCAGATTCCCACCCTATGATAGGGCGAAAATAAGGATGTGCCGAATATGCTAATGATAGAAAACTTTCATACAGTTTACCATCTTGGCTATTTTCATATCGTGTTTTCCGTTCTTCAAGTACAACATCGCGCTCTCTATAAAAATCACGCAAAACTATCTCATTAAACCGTTGAGATTCAATAAATGCCCATAGCTCAAGTCTATTCGATGGAAGTCTTACTATATAATTTGTATGGTCTTTACTTGTCCCTGCGTTAAAGCCAACACCACCTGCGGCTGAATAGATCTCTGAATAGATCTCTGATGAAAAAAACTTGCTCTGCGCTCGCTCTGCTAATCTCAATTCTTCTTTGATCTGTTCAATTAGTTTTGGATCTTTTTTTAAACTTATCGCCTGATCTAGTTTGAGACCTAACTTTTTTGTACTTTGATATAAGCTCGATTCTGCCGCCCAGTTTAACGACCCAACAGTTTTCGTCCCTTTGAACATCATATGCTCTAGTAAGTGAGCCAGACCGCTATAGCCATTCTCTTCGTCAACAGAACCTACATTATAGACTATATGGGCAGAAAACTGTTTAATCCCATCACGCTTGAAGATTAATACTTTAAGCCCATTATCAAGGCGAAATTGGTGAAGACGGTTGGAAAGAAGATGAAGATCGGAACTATACGAGGGGCTACTCATACAAATTGTAGCAGTAATTGATACAATCAGAGCAACTAACAGCCCAAAACTTTTAGAGCTAAACTTCAATATAAAAAACAATTTGTCTGCTTATTAAATTTAACTTTATCCTTTGCCAATAATAGTTTAATTTTCTTATTATGTCAATATTTTGCCGTTTCCATTCCTGCTAGGCTATAATGGTCTATTGATTTTAAGGGTTATAATGTTTTTTAGATTTCTATTAGCTTTTCTTACTATTTTTCTTCTTGAGCTTTATCTATTGATTAAGCTTGGAGGGATAATATCTGCTCTTAATGTTATAGGGTTGATAATTTTAACTGCTATTATTGGTATTGTAGTGGCTAAAGAGCAGTGGGTTCGATTTGCCAGAGATATTGAAAATCATACTATTGATGACAAAGAAGGTGCCGATAGAATTCTAAAATATTTTTGTATTACAATCGGTGCTATCTCACTTATTATCCCTGGTATCTTATCTGACCTATTGGG
>JBLYYQ010000026.1:0-8033 GCA_048550035.1 Nitrospinota bacterium | reverse complement strand
ATATATAAACTTGCAGAATTAAAGCTATATAGTGAAATTGCAAAATACTGTTGAAACTGAATGGAGTCAATCTTTTTTTAGTTTGAACTTTAAATATTATAGACTGCTTGAAAATAGCTATGCTATAATCTATTTAAATTTTGATAGTTACGAGGAAAGATGCAAGAATCTACTAAAAGCTCAGTTCTAGTTGTGATATGTCCTGAGTGCAAAACAAACCAAGCTGGTAATCTAAATGTCGTAAACACCTGTATTAATAGTAAATGTAATAAAGAATTTACACCTACTGAAGAGATCCCTGTCATAGTATGGAGTGAAGTTGAAACGAACAAGTATTAATTACTCTTGATTATCGAGTCGACAGTCACGATGTCAAGTATGATCAAGGATGCTATTATAAGAAATCCCAGCCCAAATATTTGAAGAAGTAGTAACAAAAGTCGGGCAGGAAGTGGTTCAAATCCAGTAGTACGCCAGCTCTTTTTATAGCCACGCGGCATAAAATATATAAGAGTTATCCCTAAAATTATTACTCCAGCTACAAATAGGTTGTCTCGCATTTAAAACATTGGTAGTTAATCACTCAAAATTGTACAATCGGGCTAGTCAATATAGTTTATCTGATCACTAAATTAATGTATAGCAAAAAGAGTTTGAACAAGAATAGGTTAGGATTTGCCACGCTTGAGTTAATATTAGTTATACTGATTATTTCTATCCTTGCAATATACGCTAATCCTAAGCCCGAGTTACTAGATGAGAGTACAATTCATACAAGCAAAATTTTTACAATATCAAAAATACGAAAAGCACAGATGTTAGCATTAACAGGTGGAGAAAATGTTGCTATTGAGTTTGATAACTCAGAGAGAATAACTCTGGAAAAGTTCAATGATCATACTAATGAAACTGCCTATCCAAAGAATCTTATAACTGTTACTCCTGATAAAATTTCCTTCAATGGCTATGGTGAACTATTTTCAAGTAGCTCATCAAACGAAAATATTATTGAATTGATCCTAACATTTGTTGATGCAGCAGAGGTTGAAATTGCCATTGAGAAAACAACTGGAGCAATCAATGTTGAGGAAGAATAAAGGTTACACTTTGATTGAATCGATTATATTTATATTGGTGATTGGACTACTGGCAGCAGCAATAGCTTCTACTTTAACTATTGGATCAAAAAATATTGATTCTTATAGCAATAGCGCGAAGCTAGCATTAGCTTTAAGTAGTGCAGCTGAGTATCAGATAGAGTATTACAAAACCTTAAATCAGACTGAAAGAGATCAAGCTATTTCAAGAGAATTGGAGCAGGAATTTACTATTACGGCAGATGACGGATCAGCAAGATTTGAGGAGTTCGAATTTAATCTTATGATAAATTGTATTGATGTTGCGAATCTACTAACAGTAGATTGCGGAAGTAGTAATCTGCTTCATTTTGAAATTAAAGCGATCAGAATTAGCAATAATGCGGAGGCAATATTGAATTTTTTGGTCGAAAAATGATTGAATATTGAATGATTTATAATCGAATTGGTTTCACTCTTATTGAGTTAGTCATTGGACTCTCTATTAGCTGTTTGTTAATATATTTTCTGATTTTTGCATCGTTCAAATCGACTAAGCTGCTAGATCAGATTGATAGTAGAAGGGTTGAGGCAGAAAGTCAGTTTAATGCTTTAAAGAAGATCGCCAAAGAGATTCAAAACGGTGAATCAATAACAGTAGGATCTAATAAGCTGGAAATCAAACTACCAGAGATATTTATCAATAGTTGCACTACTTGTAAAGATAAGGCAACTCAGATTACCTATGAATTAGAAGATAATATAATAACTCGTAATGATAGAGAACTAACTAGTGGCATCTTAGAATTCAAAGTCGAAAGTATTGGCAACTTAACCTATATCGCGATTACGAGTAAAAGCGAAGTAGGAAAGGAAGAAAAATTTGAGCTAATGACAAAACCACTTAATCAAGATTTCAGAGGTGGATACGAATCGATATGGTAATAACTAGCATCCGAACTAAGCATGGTGGAATGCTAGTTATTGCACTCACTTTACTATTAATCACATTGCTTATTGCAGTAAACAGTTTGACGCTAACAACTGAAGGAGCAGTTCTAACATCGGTTGAACTAGAAAGTGAACAGGCAAGATGGGCAGCATACTCTGGGTTAAGCTGGGTAAAAGCTCTTCACTCGTAGCTAGCGGCGGCAAATGGAGGAACAGTTGAGCAGAATCTCATTGAAAGTAATTTTAATGGAATAGAAAAGCAACTTTATAATAGTCACTGGCAGTTTCAGACGAATGTTATATTTAATGATGAGCAAAACAGTGCAATAATAAGATCTGATGGTAATAAAAGTGGTGCGATTGAAGAGTTGAAATTTAAAACAGCATTAAACCTTCAAGTAGACTATGAGGACTCTCCCCTCCAACTGATCTTTAATGATGACTTTAGCGACGATTCACGATTTAGATCTCATTACATAGTAGTAACTGACGTCTATCAAGAATTATTTGCTGACGGGTTTTGGGATCAAGGAGCAAAAAGACCAGTAGGCTTTGTTGATATCTTTGATTATGATTCTGCAAATCTTACAATTGAAGATAGCAAGCTGGCAAATATAGAGCTAGGAATTCAAAGGGATGGAGAGACAGGTTACGTCAACTCCAATGATCTATATCTATTGCTTGTAGCTGATGACTGCATTCGCTATGAATTAGATGGGCAACTAGTATGTGCAGGTAACAACTGTGGGGATACATCTCGTTGTGATAGTATCAAGGAAGGAATAACCGTTAGGGATGAGACAGGAGAACAAAATTTCATACTTTATCTTAGATTTCAGTTACAAGAACCAACTGAAGAGGTAAAAGAGGATCTGCTTATAAGACCTTCAATCGGACTAGTTAGCAACTTTCAGTTTGCTCCTGACCGAGTCGAGCCAGACGAGCCAGCCCCTGAAACAAATAGTGCCATTGTGCTAGGATATGATCCAACAATAATCTATAAAGAGCCTTGTGAGCCTCAACTGAGCAGCAGTGATGGGAGAGGTATGATCTATCTCTATGGGAACTATCTAGAAAGGGAACTCTCTTGCGATGAGTTAGATTTCTTTGGCAATGGAGCACTCTGTGAATCTATTATTGATATCACTAACAGGCAAGATCTAAGTAGCCAAATGTTCACTCGCTTTTGTCCTGAGAATAAATCTTACGGTATTGATGAGCAGGGAGATATCTACATACCGAGTGCAGCTGGCTGGGATTGGCAAGAGAGCAAATGGTTTGATAATTGGATTGAGCTATTCTTAATTGTTGAAGGTAGTAAGATACGTTTCTATGTTATAGAAAGATATAGCTGGGGTACATATTATAACATTCCTAAACGTGGAGAAGTGACATTAACGGATGAAGAAGCTGCTCATTTTCAGAACGGATCATTAGGATTGCGGATTAAAGATGAGGTTAATGTTGAAGTTGACTTTTTCAAGATCTACCGTAATAATTCAAAAGGTTTAACAGATTCAGAGATGTCAGAAATAATAACCAAGCTTGTAAATGAAAATAAATAAAGTAGATATGATATTATCAAAACTTTACTATAATAAATACTTAAAATTAAATAAGAATTTCTAATGAAAAATTTGATTACTGTCGTCTTAATAATAGTGCTAACAAGTAGCACTGCCTATGGAGCAGACTTTCTTATAGGAAATAGTACTGCTGTGATGCTTTTTTTTAAAGGTGGAATCATTATGTGGCCTATCCTTGCCTCTTCGCTCATAGCAGTTGCGATAGTTTTTGAGCGTCTTTTTTCATTACGTCGCAGTAAGGTTATAGATCACCAATTTTTAGATACAATTCCAAACATTATCCATGAAGTTGGTATAAATAATGCGATCGACTATACTGAAGAGAGCAAAACTGTTATCGCCCGTATCATTAGAGCAGGATTGCTACAGTGTCGACATGGTATATTAGAGGTTGAACAGGCAATTCTAAACACCGGCTCTCATGAGGCAACCTTACTTCAAAGTAACTTGAGGGCATTAGGAGCACTTGCCAATCTGACCCCTATGTTAGGACTGCTTGGGACCGTTATCGGTATGATTAAAGCATTTGATGTTATTAGTTTGGCTGGCACTGGCAATCCAGGAATCGTTGCTGCTGGTATATCTGAAGCACTTATAACTACTGCGGCAGGATTAATAATCGGAATATTTTCACTTGCCGCATACCATGTTTTCAGAGGAAAAGTTGACAAGCTAGTTTTTGAAATGGAGCAAGCATCATTATCAATTATCACTGAGCTCAATTTATCACTTGAGAATAATAATAATCCAGAAGTAGAATCAGATAAAATTGTTTTATGAAATTTGGCTCTCAGCTTGAAGAAGACTATTCGCTACAGTTAACACCATTGATTGATGTAGTATTCTTGTTGCTAATATTTTTCATGGTTTCAACTTCGTTTATAGATTTTTCTAAACAGCTAGATATTGAACTGCCAGAAGCAATATCAGGTGCAGCATTAGAAAAAGTAAAACTTTTCGAAATTGAAATAAACAAAGATAAAAAATTATTCTTAAATGGTGAAACTATAACTTTAGACGGATTGTCAACACTCTTAAAGAAAAGTGATCCTACAATTCAAAAGCAATCTGCCCTGATTAGTGCTGATAAAAATTTAGACTATGGTGCTGTCATAAAAATTATCGGAATTTGTAAAGATGCTAATATAGAAGATATTGGGCTCGTAGTTAAATAGAATTAGCACTCTCGATTTGCCATAATAGCATCAACCATTGTCGCTACATGGTAGCTTGATTGTACGTCATGAACCCGAACAATATCAACACCACCATCTGCTAGAACAAATCCGGTAAGAGCCGCAGTTACTCTATCTAATTTCTCACTCTCTCTTGAATCTACTCCGGTTGTGATTGATATAAAACTTTTCCTTGATGCACCAATTAGGAGAGGAGAATTAAACTTTTTAAACCTATGAAGGTTAGCTAATAAAATCAGATTATGTTCAACAGTTTTACCAAACCCTATCCCAGGATCTAAGATAATTTTCTCTACCCCATCTTGCTTTGCAAGCTTAATTCTCGATTCAAAAAAGTCTGCAATCTCGTTAATAAGATCATCATAATGAACATTAGTCTGCATAGATTCAGGAGTCCCTTTCATATGCATAATAATAACTGGCAGGTTGTAAGCTTCTGCTAGATGCCTCATCACTGGGTCAGCAAGCCCTGAGACATCATTAATAATTGAAGCACCTGCTTCAATAGCAAGTTTTGCAACTTCAGGTTTTCGTGTATCAATTGAGATAATGGTATCTGGTAACTGGTCCATAATCATCTCAATGAGAGGGATGACCCTCTGTTGCTCTTGAAGAGGTGAAATAGATTTAGCAAATGGTCTTGTAGACTCACCTCCGATATCTATGATATCAGCACCTTGATTAAGTAATTTCACTGCTTGTTGGTAAGCAGCCTTAGAATCTAAATATTGACCGCCATCTGAAAATGAATCAGGAGTGGCATTGATAATACCCATAATCAGCGGTTTTTTAAACGATAACGATTTACCAGCGAAACTCCACTCTCTGCTCATTAACCCTGATTATAAGCTTTGTCGCTCAATTTCAACCATTTCAAAAATTTCAAATATATCATTGGCTTTAATATCATTAAAGTTCTCTAAACCAATCCCACACTCATATCCATTGAGTACCTCTTTTGCATCATCTTTAAATCGCTTCAATGATTCGACCTTGCCATTATAAATCACAACATCGTCTCGTATTAGCCTGCAGTTAGCACCTCTAATGATCTTACCGGACACAACTATCGAGCCTGCAATCGATCCAAGCTTTCGGATGTGAAAAGTTTCTCGTACAGTAGCACGACCAAGAATGTTCTCTTTATAGAGTGGCTTCAACATACCAGATAGAGCCTTTTTAATATCGTTAATTGCATCATAGATAATATTGTAAAGTCTTATATCAACATTGCTTTGTTCTGATTGAATCCTGGCCTGTTCGGTCGGTCTGACATTGAAGCCGATAATAATTGCATTTGATGCTTCGGCAAGTAAAACATCGGTATCAGTAATACCACCAACTCCGACATGTAAAATATTGATGCTTATATCATCTCGCTTAATCTGGTTAAACGCTTGATTAACTGCCTCAATCGAGCCTTGTAGATCAGCTTTAATAATAATATTCAACGTCTGAATTTCACCTTGGCTCATCTGGACATGGAGGTTCTCTAGCTTAATATGACTATACTGACCTTGCAGACCCTCTAGTCGATCCTCTCTTTGCTTCTGCTGTGCTATGGCTACAGCCTCTTTATCAGTTGCAATCACCAAGAACTGTTCGCCAGCTGGTGGGACTCCTGAGAAACCTAATACTTCAACTGAAAATGAGGGCTTGACTGACTTTACACGTCTCCCTTTATCGTCCACCAACGCACGAACTTTACCAGCAAAACCACCAGCGACAAATGGATCTTGAATATTGAGAGTACCATTCTGTACCAAAATAGTCGCAACAGGACCTCTATTGATATCCATCTTAGACTCTATGATTGTGCCAATAGCTCGCCTACCAGGATCTGCTTTAAGTTCTAACACTTCTGCCTGCAACAGTATCATTTCTAAAAGATTATTAATACCGTCGCCTCTCGTTGCAGAGACCTCACAATATATAGTTGAACCGCCCCACTCCTCTGGTGCTAACCCATAACTTGCAAGCTCTTGCTTAACCTTGTCAGGATTTGAACCTTCTTTGTCTATCTTGTTAATTGCTACAACTATCGGAACATTTGCTGCATTAGCATGATCAATCGCCTCTTTAGTCTGTGGCATTACACCATCGTCAGCAGCAACAACTATAATTACTATATCTGTTACTGCAGCTCCTCGCGATCGCATCGTAGTAAACGCTTCATGACCTGGTGTATCTATAAATGTTAAAGAACCTGAATCAAGCTCAACAGTATATGCACCTATCCTCTGTGTGATTCCACCAGCCTCTGCATCAGTCAAATTCGATTTGCGAATCAGATCTAATAATGATGTTTTTCCATGATCGACATGACCCATGATTGTTATAACTGGTGGTCTTGGTTCTAAATTACCACTTGATATATCAGGAAGCTGCTCTGCTGCAACATCCTCTTCTTTACTAACCTTCTCTATGATCTCAAAGCCTAGATCAATGGCAACCGCCTTTGCAACCTTACCATCAATCGTCTGATTGAGATTCGCCATAATACCTTGCATTATTAGCTTCTGAATGATTTCATGCACGCCAACATTTAATAGCTCTGCAAAATCACGGACAACAATCTTCTCTCCAATAGAAATCTTATTGGCACTCTGTGCTAATTTGAGACGCTCCTCCTCATCAATTAAACGTTGAATTTCACGTTCTTCTCGCTCCTTCGCTAGCTTTGCATTTCGTGCTATCTCTGCTTTTTTCCGATTTTCTTCTTCTTCTTGTTTTTGTAATATCTTACTCTCAACTTGCTTCTTGATCTTCACTTCTTCTGCAATTGTTGCATACTTTGCTTGACGGTCTTTCCTGAGATCCTTGACTTTTTCAAGCTGCTTCTTATTTGCAGACTCTTCAATTTTACGCTGAATAGCCTCCTGAATACGCTGCCCTTCTAAAATCTTCCTACGCTTTTGCCATTGTAACTCTGCTTCTGAAAGTGTTATATCTTCTACTTGCTTCTTTGTAGTCTCTTGTTTAACACCCACCTTGGTTGCTGATTCCTCTACTCTGCTTACTTTCTTATCAGCTACTGGTTTATCCTCTCTCTCACTCTCCAAACTTGGGGGCGCTTCTTTTACAGTCGTCACTTCTTTGGCAGTAGCTACTTCTTTGCTAACAGTCGTCTTCTTAGTAGCCGTCTTCTTAGTGGCCGTCGCTTTTTTGGCAGTAGACTTCTTCTTAGCAGCCTTTTTCTTAGTGGCCGTCGCTTTTTTGGCAGT
>JBLYYQ010000025.1:0-13063 GCA_048550035.1 Nitrospinota bacterium | reverse complement strand
CCCATGATCAACATGTCCTATCGTACCTATGTTTATATGCGGTTTTGACCTCTCAAATTTCTCTTTCGCCATTTCCTATTCCTTTTCGCCTCTATTGCAAATTAAAATTTAAACTTTAATCATCATTATAATCAAGAATCTGACTGTTTCCCTGAACATTTTGCAATTATTTCATCTGCAATCGTTTTAGGAACCTCCATGTAATGTCCAAATTGCATCGTGTAGGTTGCTCTTCCTTGCGAAAGTGAACGTACATCAGTTGCATATCCAAACATCCCAGAAAGTGGGACATCTACCTTTATTACCTTCGCATTCCCACGCTCTTCCATGCTCAAAACACGGCCTCTTCTTGAATTCAAATCGCCCATAACATCACCCATATATTGCTCAGGAGTTACTACCTCCACAATCATAATTGGCTCTAAAATTATTGGATTCGCACTCTTCACTGCACTCTTGATTGCCATTGAACCTGCAACCTTAAATGACATCTCTGATGAATCCACCTCATGAAATGAGCCATCTTTTAAGGTTACTTTTACATCTACAAGTGGGTAGCCCGCTATCACACCTGATTCTAATGCTTCCTTTATCCCTTTGTCAACCGCAGGAATGTACTCTTTAGGGATAGAACCTCCAACAATCTTATTTACAAATTCATACCCTTTTCCTGCCTCTTGTGGCTCTGCCTCAATAATAACATGTCCATATTGACCTCGACCACCTGATTGTCGAACAAATTTTCCTTCGGCAGTTACATGTTTCTTTATCGTCTCTCGATATGCAACCATCGGTTTTGAAACATTTGCGTCAACTGAAAATTCACGGCGCAATCTATCTACCAATATATCTAGATGAAGCTCTCCCATTCCTGCAATAATTGTTTGTGATGTCTCATGATCTACACTTACTTTGAATGTTGGATCCTCACGCGATAATTTACCTAATCCATCTGAAAGTTTCTCGCTCTCCGCTTTACTCTTAGGCTCTATTGCAACAGAAATCACAGGTTCTGGAAAGGTCATCGATTCTAAAACTATAAGATTCTTTTCTAGACAAATTGTATCACCGGTCGTTGTATCTTTTAAACCAACACATGCAGCAATGTCACCTGTTCGAATCTCCTTTAAGTCCTCACGTTTATTTGCATGCATCTTTAATATCCTGCCAACACGCTCTTTTTTATCTTTTGTTGTATTAATAACTGTTGAGCCTGCTTTTAGCTCTCCTGAATAGACTCGTACAAAGCAGAGTTGACCAACAAATGGATCTGCTATGATCTTGAATGCTAATGCTGAAAATGGTTCTGAATCATCTGCTTTACACTCCACTTCCTTGCTAGGGTCATCTTTCATAACCCCCTTGATAGGTGGGACATCTAATGGCGATGGCATATAGTCTATTACAGCATCTAGCAGTGCTTGAACCCCTTTATTCTTAAAGGCTGACCCGCAAAAAACTGGAATTACCTTCATACGAAGGACTGCACTTCGCAACCCTTTCTTGAGCTCTTCAGTCGTTATTTATTTCGCCACCATCTAAATACTTCTCCATCAATTTATCATCGGTCTCAGAAACTGCTTCAACCAATTTCTCCCGCAGAGCCACAGATTGATCGAGCAGATCGGCTGCTATCGGCTGAATCTCATACGTAGAGTTTAGAAGGTCACCACTTGTACAGATTACTGACTTCATAGCTAGAAGATCTACGAAGCCTCTGAAATTATCCTCAGATCCTATTGGAACATGCATTGCAACTGCATTATGCCCTAGCTTCTCTCTAACCTGATTAACCACTTCAAAATAGTCTGCTCCAACACGATCCATCTTGTTTACAAATGCAATGCGGGGAACTTTGTATTTATCTGCCTGACGCCATACAGTCTCTGATTGCGGCTCCACTCCTCCGACTGCACAAAAAACTCCCACCGCTCCATCTAGCACTCTCAATGAACGCTCAACTTCTACTGTAAAATCAACATGACCTGGGGTATCTATTATATTTATATTATAGTCATTCCATTTACATGATGTTGCCGCAGAAGTAATCGTGATTCCGCGCTCTTGCTCTTGCTCCATATAGTCCATGACTGCCGTTCCTTCATGAACTTCACCAATCTTATGGGTGATACCTGTATAAAATAATACCCGCTCTGTGGTAGTCGTTTTACCGGCATCAATATGCGCCATGATACCTATATTGCGCAATTTTTCTAATGATGATTTACGTGACACTTTTCAAATCCTATTTAATTTACTACTACCATCTGTAATGAGAAAAAGCTTTGTTGGCTTCAGCCATCTTATGGCTCTCTTCTTTTTTTCTTACCGACGCACCTGATTTATTGAATGCATCTATAAGTTCGCCTGATAATTTATTCTCAAATCCACGCTCACTCCGTTTCCGTGCGGAACTAATTATCCATCGAATCGCTAAAGCTGATCGACGCCGAGTTCCAACCTCCATTGGGACTTGATAGGTTGAACCACCTACTCGCCTAGATTTTACCTCTAAGCTTGGTTTAACATTCTCCATCGCCTTTGTGAAGACTTCGATCGGATCTTTCTTTGTCTTTAGCTCTACTATATTTAATGCTTTATATACTAACCTCTCTGCTAGAGATTTCTTACCCTTCTTCATCACTACATTCATAAAACCTGATAATGAAACGCTATCATATTTAGGGTCTGGGTTTATTACTCTTTTGGGAATTTCTCGTCGTCTTGGCATATATCTACTCTAAAAACTTGTTAATTTGTAACCTTTGGTCTTTTTACACCATATTTTGATCTACCCTGCCTGCGAGATTCAACACCTAATGTATCTAATGCACCTCGTACAACATGATATCTGACACCTGGTAAATCCTTAACTCGACCTCCTCTTATTAACACTATTGCATGCTCTTGTAGATTGTGCCCTACTCCAGGAATATAGGTTGTAACTTCATACTTATTCGTTAGTCGTACTCGTGCAACTTTCCTTAGTGCTGAATTTGGTTTCTTTGGAGTCGATGTATATACTCTAACACATACTCCTCGCTTCTGCGGGGAACTCTTCAAAGCAGGACTTTTTGACTTCCGTATCTGCTTCGTTCGGCCTTTTCTTATTAGCTGATTTATCGTTGGCACTCGTTTCTCTTTTCCCTTACTTAAGTTAACTGATTTGCACCTGTTTGTGCGTAATATTTTCAAAGGAGGTAGTCTATCCAAATTGGCACTAGACTGTCAAGCTTTTTTAATTTTTCTACACTTTTTAATTTTTAAGCTAGTTAATTGTTAACGGATCTACATCAATTGTTATCTGTATCTTATCACTAATTGGAGATTCCAGCAGTTTCAATACCGTTCTTATTTCAGTTGATAACTCTCTTCGTGATGAAGAAATGAGTAATAATCGCCAGTTGTATCTATTACGAATCTTAAATGTCAACGCTTCTACAGGACCTAATATCAGTAGATCTCCTTTACTATTATAGGCTGATATAATGCCTGATATACGATTTATATACTCTTGACCAGATTTTTGACTATTTGCAACTATTTTCAATACTGCCAATCTACTAAATGGAGGGAAATTACTACTTTTCCTGATTACTATTTCTTGATTATAAAACTGTTCGTAATCATCATTCTTAACCAATTCAAGTAATTTTTGGTCATTGCTTCGACTCTGAATAATCACTTTCCCTGCTAACTGACCTCGCCCAACTCTACCTGCTAACTGTGAGAATAGTTGAAAACTCTTCTCCCTGGATCTAAAATCTGGGACAGCAAGAATTTCGTCTGCTAGCAACGCTCCGGCTAATGTCAATCCTTGAATATCATGACCTTTCGCTATCATTTCAGTTCCGACAAGAATATCGATCTCTCTATTTTTCATCTTCTCTAATATCGCTGCTCGTAGCCCTTTCTTACTTGTGATATCTCGATCTAATCTTTCAATCTTTGCCGATCTAAATCGACGCTTGAGCTCTTCTTCAACCTTTTCGGTACCTATCTTTTTAAAGCTGAAATTTTCCGACCCACACTCCCCACAAATAAGATCACTACCTTGCTTGTACTCACAAAAATTACATCTGAACTCACCTTTAGCACTGTAATAGACTAACGCAACAGAACAATTACGGCAGTTTGCTAACACAAAGCACTGTTTACAGTAAAGATATCTTAAGCTACCTCTCCGATTAATCAATAACATCGTCTGCTCATTCTTCTCAAGCCTACTTCTTATCTCAGATTCTAGTTGAGTCGAAAAAAGTTGTTGATCCTCTATCGTTACTAGCTCAATCGTCTTTTTGGCAGAGTATTGATCGTCCGCCTTAAGTTTGATTAACTTATACTTACCTATTGTCGTATTATAATAACTCTCTATTGATGGGGTCGCAGATCCTAGCAGTACCTGAATATTCAAAAGGGCAGCACGCTTAATGGCTAAATCTTTGCCGTTGTAAATAGGAGTAACCTCTTGTTTGAAACTTGAATCATGCTCTTCATCAACAACAATTAACTTTAAATTATGAACTGGCAAAAATAGTGCCGACCTTGCTCCGACTAGTACAACAGGCTCATTCTTTGCCAGATTCAGGACTTGCAACCTCTCTTTCTTTGTCAAATCTGAATGATATATCAAAACAGGAGCAGAAACTCTTCTTGTTAGAATTGACTGTATATGCTCCGCTATTGCTATCTCTGGCGCTAAAATTAGGACAGAAGAATTCGTGGCTAATACTGCACTACTTAGTTTTGCATAGATCTCTGTCTTGCCTGAACCTGTGGGACCAAAAAGGAGTGTCGCTTGAAACTTCTCACTTTTCATATCAGCTGATATTATCTCCACTGCCTCTTGCTGAATAGTACTTAGCTTGATCTTCCTAATATTATTTACTATCGGCTCTTTTTTGCTATTTATAGAGTAAGATTGCTCTGAATGAGTAACAACATCTCTTATGCTAAATAGTTGCTGACCTAGATCACTTTTGATCAATTTATCTAACTTTTTTGCATCTATTTTTAACTTTTTTCGTAGATTATTTAACTTTAATTCGCCACCTTCTTCTCTTAATTTCGCTTGAACATCCAGAACTTGCCTATCTCCTTCTACTTTAATGTTAGGATCTCGAAGTTTTAGCAATTTCTCGATCTTTAACTGACTAAAAATAGGGGTAAGATTAAGCAATTCTCCTAACGAAGAGTGATAATATTTGCTGGCAAATAAGCTCATCTTGAATATATCGTCAGGCAAATATGGTTCTTTATCAATAATCTCTAAAACAAGCTTGGTTTTGAAATTCGGCTTGCCAGTAAAGTCGATAAGCACTCCTATGGTTGGTCTGTTTCGAAAATCAACTAACAAACGGGTCCCAATCTCTGCTTTACTTATCATCTCATCGAAAAGTTCGTAAACAAAAAGAGTCTTAACAGGGCGAGCCAGAGCAACTGATACAAATTTACTTTTACTCACAAATCAAGATATCCTTTGACTTCACAATCAGCTGATTGATACTATTAATATAACTGCTTATAATGCGCTTAAAATCTTCTTTCGTAAAGGTATAAAAATGTCTTATTTGGCATGGTTTGAATGTTTAGATAAAAAGTGTAAAGAGAGCTACCCTCTTGATAGTCTATTTTATGAGTGTCAAGTATGTGGCTCGCTTTTAGAGGTTGTCCATGATCAAGGCAGGCTTGCAACGAAAAGCCCTGATGAGTGGAAACAACTTTTTGATATCCGCAAAAAAACTATTCAATACCCATATGGCTCTGGAGTATGGCGATATAAAGAGTTGATTAACCCAGCCGTACAAAATCAGAATATTATATCAACCTATGAAGGTGAAACTAATCTTTACTATGCCAAACTACTAGGTAAGCAGATTGGAGTGCCCAACCTTTGGGTGAAACTTTGTGGCAATTCACATACAGGCTCGTTTAAAGACCTTGGGATGACTGTATTGATCTCACAAGTCAACGAAATGATTGCATCTGGCAAAAATATTGAAGCGGTAGCTTGTGCATCAACTGGCGATACATCTGCTGCCGTTGCTGCATATGCCGCCGCAGCTGGCATTAATTCTATAGTATTCTTGCCAACAGGGAAAGTATCAAATGAACAGTTAATACAGCCTATTTCACATGGTTCGATTGTAATTAATATTGATACTGATTTTGATGGCTGCATGGCGATTGTACAAAAGATCACAGAAGACAATTCTATCTACCTTGCTAATTCTAAAAATTCACTACGGGTTGAAGGTCAGAAAAGTGTGGCCCTTGAAATGACCCAACAGTTTGGATGGAAAGTTCCTGATACCATCATAATACCAGGTGGCAATCTTGGCAATGTAGCTGCTCTCGGGAAAGGTTTTCTTATGATGGAAGAGTTAGGAATTATTAATAAGCGCCCTAAAATTGTTGTGGCACAAGCAGAAAATGCAAATCCATTATACCTATCATATAAAAGTAATTTTGAGCAATTTAATAATATTCAAGCGAAGGAGACTCTTGCATCTGCGATACAGATCGGGGCACCTGTTTCAAAGGATAAGGCTATCAATATTCTTAAACAGTTCCAAGGTGAAGTAGAAATCGCATCAGAACAAGAGATTGCCGATGCTTGTGCTATATCTGACAAAACTGGGCTCTATACTTGTCCTCATACTGGTGTCGCTATTGCTGCTTTATTTAAACTTGTTAAAAATCAGCAGATTGGGGGAAATGAGCAGGTTGTCATCATTTCTACAGCACATGGTCTAAAATTTTCTAATTTCAAACTAAATTATCATGAAAAAAAGTTAAAAAATATAAGATCTGATTATTCTAATTTACCTATTAAATTGCCTAATGATTATAATCAAGTCAGAGCCTTTATTGATGAAAAGCTTAAGCTACGGTGATGAGATTGCTCTCTTTAAATCAACTAGCATTAAATCGGTTAAATTACTATAATTAGTATGATATATCTATTAACAACACTCTACTGTAAACTAAAGTATTCTTAAATTTAATAATCGAGGATAGTTAAGTGAATCGACAAGCAACAATAGAACGAAAAACTAACGAAACAAACATAAGCATTACTACTAACTTAGATGGTGTTGGAAAGTTTGATATTACAACTTCGGTCCCATTTTTTGATCATATGTTAAGTCAACTTGCAAAACATTCGTTGATAGATTTAGAAGTAAAAGCAACAGGCGATATCGAAGTTGACTACCATCATACAGTTGAAGATGTCGGGATCAGTTTTGGTGAAGCAGTATTAAAAGCTCTAGGTGATAAGAGGGGAATCAAACGATTTGGTTTTGCATCTATCCCTATGAATGAAACTTTAGCTGAAGTTAGCCTCGATATTTCAGGCCGCAGCTATATTGTATTTGATGCAAATTTTGCAAAAAGTAAGATAGGCGAATTCGATGTCGAGCTTGCCGAAGAATTTTTTCGTGCATTTGCTAATGCTGCCAATATTACTTTACATATCGGAGTCAAGAGCGGAACAAATTTACATCATATGGTTGAAGCAATGTTCAAAGCGTTGGCGATTGCCCTTCGATCTGCTATTGCTATTGATCCTAGAGTCTCAGATCAGATTCAGTCAACCAAAGGGCAGCTCTAATTAGTTATAGATAACATTATGTCTATTGTAATCGTCGACTATGATGTAGGCAATCTTCATTCTGTCCAGAAAGGGTTAGAAAAAGTTGGAGCAACTGCTATTGTAAGTCGCGATATTGAGACAATTTCAACGGCAGATGCGATAGTCCTCCCAGGTGTTGGAGCATTTAGTGCCTGTGTTGATAATCTAAATTATTATAACCTCACTAGACCAATAATAGAATTTATTAAGCAAGATAGACCATTCCTCGGTATATGTGTTGGATATCAACTCCTATTTGAATCTAGCGACGAATCAGCAAAACATCAGGGATTTTCTATTATCAAAGGGAAATCTAAAAAATTCCTGCCTGCCAATAATAACGGTCAGAGATATAAAGTTCCACATATGGGATGGAATCAAGTCAGGATTGTTCCCAATAATGGCGAGATCTTTGAGCAGATTGATGATTTATCAGATTTTTATTTTGTTCATTCATTCTATCCTGTCCCAGAAGATGAATCTGTTGTATCGTCATGGAGTGACTATACAGTGTCGTTTGCATCATCGATCAGATATAGAAATATTTTTGGACTCCAATTTCATCCTGAGAAAAGCCATACAGTTGGATTAAAACTACTATCAAACTTTGCTAAGCTAGCTAGTGACCATTCACTATAAAAGCAGCGATAGAGATAAATGAGCAAAAAAGTTTTAATTAGAACAGCTAACTGGCTAGGTGACATTGCAATGTCACTTCCACTTATTGAAGGGTTAAGTCGACTAGGAATAACTGTTGATATTATAACATTGCCACAGTTTGTAGAGCTAAGTAAAGTGTTTGCCTCTATCAATCGTTCATTTAGCAGTAAGGATCCTTCTCTTATAAAGCAGATAAAAGAAGAGTCCTTTGATGCATTGATAGTCTTACCAAATTCATTTCGTAGTACATTTGAGCTCTATAAGAGTAAGATACCAAGAAGGATCGGCTATAAAGGTGAGTTTCGATCTATATTCTTAACCGATAGTATAAAGTGCCCGCCCAAGCATTCGGTTCATATGGAAGATTACTACAAAGAGCTATTTAAACTTTTTGCAGCAGATGTTTACCCCGCACCACCAAGCTTAAGAGAGTTAGATATTGATAATGATTATATCAAAGATATTCTTGCCAAATCAAAGCGGCCACTGATCGGTATCGGATTTGGTGCAGCATTTGGTTCAGCTAAAATCTGGCCGATGAAAAAGTATAAAGAATTAATTGAAAAGCTCTCAGAGTTTAGTCAGGTAATACTGTTTGGTGCAAAAAATGAAGAACAACTTGCATTAACTCTCACCTCAATGCTCAACTCCCCTGTAACATCGCTAGTAGGGAAAACATCAATATTAGAATTATCTTATATGCTAGAGAAACTAGATCTCTATATAAGTAATGATACCGGAGGGTTGCACTTAGCATCAATACTAAAGAGTAATACTATAGCAATTTTTGGTCCGACAAACAGAGAAGAGACTATGCCACGTGGTGCGAACTCAAGAGCTGTTTATCATCAAGTAGACTGCGCACCTTGCTATAAACGAATCTGCCCGATTGACCACAAATGTATGGAACAGATATTAGTTGATGACGTTCTTAGGATGGCAAAAGAAATTTTGAAAATAGAATCGTAATTATCTAATCTATTTTTGAGATCGTAGTAAGACACCTTTATTATAACTTGCAATAACATCTTTTCGTGAGATGAGCCCTACAACCTTCTTAGGGTTATCACTGGCAACAACAGGTAGCTGTTCAATATCAATATCTGCAAATACAATGAATGCCTCGTTTAGATTATTATCTGAATGAACCGTAATAACAGGATACGTTGCAATCTCATTAGCAACAACAATGTCAGCAAGGTAGTCAGACTCATTTAGTACCTCACGAATATTCTGTATAGATATAATTCCAGTCAGATTATCATTTGAGTCAATCATAGGAAAATAGCTATCTCTTGAGTTCATAAAGAGGTTCATGATTTCTCGAAACGGTGTATCTTCATTAATAGTTTTAACATTAGTTCGCATAATATCACTGACCGTAACCCGATCCATTATGGTAAGATCTCGTCCTCGCCAAAGCTTGATTCCTTTACGCCTCAATTTTTCAGTATATAATGACTCTGATGAGAGGAGTGTCATAACATAAGTAGATATGATACAAGCAGTCATGATAGGTAATATAATTTCATAGTTACCAGTTAGTTCATAACCCATTAATATGTTAGTTAATGGTGCATGGGCAACGGCCGCCATAACAGCACCGATCCCGACCATTGCATAGGCACCAGGCGATCCTACCTCAAATGGTGCTACATAGTTGACCCCATATCCAAATGCACCACCTACCATGCAGCCTATAAATAGCGACGGGGCAAATACACCGCCAGACCCACCAGTTCCTAGCGCTGCACTAGTTGCTATAATTTTAAAAACTATCAAAAGTAGAGCGGTAGTTAAAATCATATTACCTGTTAGCATCGAGGTCATAGCATCATAACCATTGCCAAATACTTCTGGTAAGAAGACTCCTATTACCCCAACAACTAGCCCCCCAAGTGCAGGTTTAACTGCAATATGAACCTTGAAATGATTTTTAAAGAATGTGTCAGCAAAGAAATAGCTCTTAAAAAACAGCCAGCCAATCAGTCCACATATTATACCAAGCAGGAGGTATAACAAAATTTCATAAGGAGAGGCTAAGGCATAAGTCGGAGCCACAAATGCAGGTACATCACCTACTATCATCCTTTTCGTAGCAGTTGCCGTTACAGAGCTAATAACAATAGGCAAGAAGCTAATAACATTATAGTCTGCTAAAATAAGCTCAACAGCAAATATTACACCAGCAATCGGAGCATTGAATGCAGCGGCGATGCCTGCGGCAGCTCCACACCCTACAAGCAACCGTAATCTTTCTGTAGAAAAATTCAACCATTGACCGATGGTAGACGCCAACGCACCACAAACCTGTGCGATAGGTCCTTCTCGACCACCAGAGCCACCTGATCCTAAAAAGATTGATGATGCGAACGCTCTTACTAGAACGGTTCGCTTTCGTACACGGCCGCCATCTACTGCCGCCCACTTCATTAAATCTGCAACTGAAGCGGACTCCTTGCTCATACCAAATATCCACTGAACAAACCCGACTATCAAGCCTCCCACAACAGGTGTAAGGGGAACAATAACGAAGGCATAATATATACTTGTGCCGAAAAGTGCATTCGGTTCAACTCTGAAATAGTGTGCACAAAGATCTATTAACCACTCAAATAGTATGGCAGCCAACCCACTCAAAAATCCGATAAGACACGCAACTAAAAGTAGGACTGTTTGGTTTTGAGATGTCCGTGTAAATAGAGATGGCAGGAGACGTTGAAATTTTTTAATCATTATTGTAGTAGCTCAAAACAAAAAGGGCTGACATTATTCAAAGCCAGCCCCCCCCTAATAGTCTATAAAGTTACGAATCACTAGCTCCTGGCTCATCACTTTTATCTAGTCTCTCAAAGAGCAACTGTGCTGTTTTACTTACAGTAGTTTGTGGAGCTCTCTCCTCAGGTAAAGTTGCTAATGGCTTTAAGCTATGATCAGTGATTTCTTCACCTTGAGTAGACTCTTCTTTAGCAGTTGACCATGGTGGCAGTTTCGCAACTTTTAATCCATACCCCTCATGGCATCTAGCACCTGTTCCAGCTGGGACTAGTCGCCCCATTATAACATTCTCTTTTAGTCCTTTGAGTTTATCTACTTTGCCTGAAATCGAAACTTCAGTTAAGACTCTTGTCGTCTCTTGAAACGAAGCAGCGCTGATAAAACTCTCTGTTGATAAGGACGATTTTGTAATCCCAAGCAGTATTGGTCTACCTTTTGCTGGTCGACCTCCTTCCTGAATTATTGCTCTATTTTTATCAGCAAAATCTTTCTTGGAAACCATATCACCTACCATCATTGAAGTATCACCTAGATCCTCAATAACAAGATGCTTTAACATCTGTCTTGCAATCACCTCAATATGTTTATCGTTGATCTGAACACCTTGCAGTCTATAAACTTCTTGAATCTCATTTTCAAGGTAGGTCTGCAACTCTTTTTCGCCTAGTACTGCTAAAATATCATGAGGATTAGCTGCACCATCAACCAACGCTTCACCTGCCCTAATCATATCGCCATCATGTACATTGACATGTTTGCCTCGTGGCAGAAGATAATCATGAGTGTCACCTGTATCGCTTGTTACTGTAACTTTTCTTAATCCTTTAACAATCCCGCCAACCGATACTCGTCCATTCACTTCAGAGATAGTTGCCTGATCTTGTGGCTTTCGCGCTTCAAATAGCTCTGCAACACGTGGCAAACCACCCGTAATATCTTTTGTCTTTGTAGTCCCGCGTAAAATCTTTGACAACACTGTACCAGGATCTACATGAGTTCCTTCCTGGACTGACAAATGTGCTCCAGCTGGCATATGGTATCGCCCCACAGTTTTATTGTTTTCATCCTTAATTGATATTCGAGGCTGCTTGTCCTCTCGATGGTCTAAGACCACTTTCACAGAATGACCCGTTGTCTCATCAATCTCCTCTTTCATTGTCACATTCTCAATAATATCGCCGAATGCAACTTTACCTGAGACTTCTGATAATATCGACATGGTATACGGATCCCACTCTGCAATAACATCCCCTTCTTTCACTCGGTCGCCCTCATTAATTCTTAGCCTAGCTGAGTAGACTAACTTATGGCGCTCTAATTCGCGACCCTGCTCGTTCTGAATAATAATTCCTGCATTACGATTCATAACTACTCTCTCGCGATCATTAACCTCAACAACTTTCACATCAACAAACTTTATAAAACCTTCCTTCTTGACTACTAAAGTTGTCTGCTCTGCTGTTTTCGAGGCTGTTCCACCTATATGGAATGTACGCATAGTAAGCTGTGTGCCAGGCTCACCTATTGACTGCGCTGCAATTACCCCTACTGCTTCACCTGCCTCAACAATATGACCTGTGGCAAGGTTGCGACCATAACATTTCACACATACACCATCTCGAAGCTCACATGTTAAGACTGAACGAATCTTTACTTTTTCAACTCCACGCTCTTCAAAAAGTTTAACCATTGCCTCGTTAATGATCTCGTTCGCTTTAAGTAATACCTCCTGATTGAATGGATCAATTACATCCTCTAATGTAAAGCGACCTAAAATACGCTCACCTAGCTCTTGAATAACTTTTCCACCTTCCGTCAATGCGTAAATATCAATGCCATCTAGTGTGCCACAATCATTGTCGAGAACTATAATGTCTTGTGCAACATCTACTAATCGTCTTGTTAGATATCCAGAGTTTGCTGTCTTTAGTGCTGTATCGGCTAAACCTTTACGGGCTCCATGGGTTGATATAAAATACTGCAACACTG
>JBLYYQ010000024.1:0-2964 GCA_048550035.1 Nitrospinota bacterium | reverse complement strand
TGTCGCCACATTTTGACCTTGATTAAGACCTGAAACAATTAAATCTGGCGGGGCATCCTTCATAATCTCCCTAACCCCTATCTTAACACAATCTGCAGGCGTACCATTTACACCATAACCAAAAAGTAGACCTTCCTTAACAACTTTACGAACACGAAGTGGTGACGCAATTGTTATCGCATGACCTATCGCACTCATCTCAGTTTCAGGCGCAACCATAGTAACATCTGCTCCTCGCTTCTCCAGTTCTTGCTTCATAGCATTAATTCCTGGTGCGTTAATGCTATCATCATTCGAAAGTAATATTCTCATTTTCTAAGGCGCAATCGGAACTGGATCAGCAGGAAAAGAATCACCCCCACCTACATCCTTGTTATCTACCTTATCACCTGAGGAAGCAGTAGCTTTTTCAGCTGTTACTTCTGACTCTTGCTCCATAGTAAATGCAGCATTGTTTGGAATAGGAAGATTTTTAGCATTTAACATTTCTCGCACAATTGCAACAACCTCTCTTCCTTCCATCACTTCAATATCAATTAGAGTGTCAGATATCTTCATTAAAATATCTTGATGCTCTTTCAGTAGTGAAATAGCAGTTGAATATCCTTGAGTTACAAATGAGCGAATTTCATTATCTATTTCGATTGCAGTATTTTCTGAAAAATCTCGATGTTGCTGTATCTCGCGACCTAAAAATATCTGCTCATTTTTCGACCCAAATGCGACAGGACCTATCTTTTCACTCATACCCCACTCGCATACCATCAAGCGACTAGTATCAGTTGCTTGAACAATATCGTTCGCTGCCCCAGTTGAAAAATTATTAAGCACCAGCTCTTCTGCTGCTCTACCACCCATCACAATCGCTAGACGGTTAATGAGATACTCTTTTGGATGAGTATGTTTTTCATCAATCGGCAGATACTGTGTCACGCCAAGTGCTCGACCTCTTGGAATAATTGAGACTTTATGTATCGGATCCGTATTGTCTAGTAAGAGTGCAACTAACGCATGACCTGCCTCATGGATGGCAGTTGCCTCTTTTTCCTTTGGTGAAATTACCATTGAGCGACGCTCTGCGCCCATCATAACTTTATCTTTCGCATTTTCGAAATGTTTCATTGAGACCTCGTTTGCATCTTCCTTCGCTGCCATCAGTGCAGCCTCATTACAAAGATTCGCTAGATCAGCTCCAGTAAAACCGGGGGTCCCTCGTGCAATCGATTTTATATCTACATCAGCATCTAATGGAATATTCTTAACATGTACTTTCAATATCGCTGTTCGACCTGCTATGTCTGGCGAAGGAACTACTATCTGACGATCAAATCGACCAGGTCGAAGTAATGCTGGATCTAATACATCTGGTCTGTTTGTCGCTGCTATTATGATTATAGAGGTGGTCGCTTCAAAACCATCCATCTCAACTAGCAACTGATTTAAAGTCTGTTCACGCTCGTCATGACCTCCTCCTAAGCCAGCTCCTCTATGACGACCAACCGCATCAATCTCATCTACAAATACTATGCAAGGTGAACTCTTCTTCGCTTGCTCAAATAGATCTCGGACACGTGACGCCCCTACTCCTACAAACATCTCAACAAAATCTGAGCCAGATATTGAAAAAAATGGAACATTCGCTTCACCAGCAATCGCTCGAGCTAATAGAGTTTTCCCAGTACCTGGTGAACCAACTAGTAAGACTCCTTTCGGAATTCGACCGCCTAGCTTTTGAAATTTGCTAGGATCTTTTAGAAATTCTACTATCTCTTGTAAATCTTCTTGCGCTTCCTCTACTCCTGCAACATCTGAAAATGTTACTTTGTTTTGCGAGTCAGGAACTAATCGCGCCTTACTCTTCCCAAATGACATTGCACGTGAACCACCGTTTTGCATCTGGCGCATGAAAAATATCCAGAGCCCTATAATGACTATCAGCGGAAGTGCTGTTACAAACATTGAGAGCAGCCATGAGGTCTTATCTTCTGGACTACTCGATACCATAACTCCATTTGTTTTTAGCAGTTCAAATAGATCTGGATAATCTACTAAATGAACCTTAAACAATTTCTGATCAACCAGCTCGCCCTTCGCAAACTTTGATTGAATTACTACACTTTTTACCTTCCCATCCTCAACCAATTCTATAAATTCAGAAAATGATATCTCAGGACTTTCTAAAGCTACCTGATTAAAAAGAGAAAATAAACCTACTAAAACTATTCCAATTATTAACCAAGTAGCGATGTTTTTATATATATTATTCAAACTAATCTCCGGTTGAGTTTATTCTTTTCATTCAATATTACTTCTATATTAAGCTAAATAAAATGGACTAATGAAAATAACAACTATTTTGATAAAAAAAGTTGTTATGGTAATTTAGCGATATTATTAGTTTAGTTCAGTTCTTTTTCTTTATACTGCTCTAGCTCTAGGTTAAGCTTGCTTACCTGCCTGTTGAGATAGCTCCGTTCAATGAAGAGTCTTATTGCGCTAAACATCCATCCTATCCCTGATAACAGTAGTCCAACAACAAATGCAGCAACCATCACTATCCATAAGCTTGTCTCATACTCATACCCAAAATACCAGCTCACCTTTACATTGTAATTATTTTTTGCCTCAACTGTGACAATCAACAATAGTGCTGCAAGCGCAATTATAAGCTTCACTAATAAAAAAAGGATACTCGTTTTAAATTTTGCCATACATTTTTTCAGAGAGCCTTGTTACTACTCTTTCTCTTTTCCTTCATCGTGATCGTTGTCAACAATTGCATCAACTGATTCAGTCTCATCTGTCGATCTGCTTGCAGCAGATTCAGCCTCATCTACCTTAGAGCTTGATTTTACTTCTTCAAGCGAACTTTCAGCATTACTTATCTCATTGCGAGTAGTAACAATTTCATTATATATTGCGTTTGCTTCCTCGGACTCTTTAAGCTCGCCTTGCTTCTCGAAT
>JBLYYQ010000023.1:0-6632 GCA_048550035.1 Nitrospinota bacterium | reverse complement strand
CCGAGTAAGTTAATATCTTTTTCGCTAGGAGGTGAGGAGGTATGGAACTACAGTCTCGATTCAGATGAGACAATTGCTACAGTGCTAACAAGTAAAAGTAATATTATGGTAAGTACCGGTCAGAATAATTATCTACTCAATGGTAGCAATGGGAAGCTATTATCAACTGTTGACGGTAGATGGAATTTGAATTACCTGGCATCAAAAGCTTCGATCTTACTTTCAGACTCTAATTCAGTGGCACTCTTTTCACTACTTAGCAACTCACTTAACTGGGAGATTGAAGGTGAGCCAATTAGCAAAGATGACTATAAGGTTGAAGCTAATAGCAAAGATAGGATCTATCTTAAAAGGAAAGTGGTCAGCATTGCAGATGGGACAACCTTGTTTCCATATCCTGATGGATGTGATTTCAAAGCTGCCACTTCAAAAGTGGTTCTTTTTTCATGTTTAAATCAGAATATGGTGACTCTGTCAGCAAAAGATTTTTCAATACTAGATACTTTTGCCGTAAGTGGGATTGTTGCGATTGAGTTTTTCAACACTCAATCTAATAAGATGCAATTTATTGTAACAAATAGAGGTGGAGATGAGCAATATATAGCAACTATTCTTACCTTGAACCGTAATGGTACGGTGGAAGATTTTAATAGGGTCGGTTTATTTAAAACTATTCCAACAATTAGATTAATAGCTCCGAAAAATGAGACTATTTTTATTAAGAGTGCAGACTCTGTTGGTGTTTATGAACTACCTAAAAAAGAAGATAATATCTTCTAGCTACTATTATCTTTTGTTGAACGTTTGACTTTTAGCAGGAGGCCGTCTCGTTTTAATATAACAACTTTATCACCGGCTACTATATCCTCTTGACCTTCAAGATCCACATTCCAGAAAATCCCATCAACATTAAGTGATGCCATTTTCATTCCATGCTCTGCTACTTGGGTCTCTAGAATAGCTTCTCGTCCTACGAGCCTATCTGCTCCATATCTAGTCTGCATTAGCACTGCCTGCACACTTTTCGTGATAAAAAAGCCAAATATAAATAGATTGGCAATCATTACTTCGATGATAAGCCAAAAATTAATCTGTTCGGTTATAAATGGTGAATCAATTAGTATGAATGAACCAATTCCGAATGCAATAACTCCACCGATAGTCAAGATGCCATAACTTGTAATCCATATCTCAAGAAAAAACATTATAAATCCAAGCATAATCAGTAGTACGCCTGTATAATTTATAGGGAGTAATTGTGCTGCAAAAAGTGCTAATACTAATGCAATACTACCGATCACTCCTGGCAAGACTGAGCCTGGATTATAAAATTCGAGAATTAGACCATACATTCCAAGCATCATCAATATATAGGCAACATTTGGATCTGCAATAATATCTAGTAACCGCTGTTTTAGAGTGAGGATAGAATCGACAATTGTGATATTTTCTGTCTTAAGAACTTTTTCACCATCAATCGTTTTAACTTTTCGATTATTCAATTTCAAAAGTAGTTCATCAATATCTTTTGCAAGTAGATCTATGATATTTCTCTTGAGGCCATCTTCAGCTGAAATAGATACCGACTTAGTTACAAACTCCCTAGCGAGTGTCGGATTATGATTGTTATCAGTAGCAAGCGATTCAATATAGCTAGCAGCATCATTGGTAAGCTTTGCCTTCATAGTATCTGACATTTCAGCCCCTTGTCCTAAGACAGGCGATGCAGCTCCGATTGAACTGCCAGGTGACATAGCGCTCACATGGGCAGCTAACACTATAAAAGCTCCAGCCGAGGCTGCTCTAGAGCCAGATGGCGACACAAACAGAATTACAGGTTTTTTTGAGTTTTTGATAGCCTTTATTATTTTACGCATAGAGGTATCAAGTCCGCCTGGAGTATCTAACTCTACTATCAACGCTTGGAACTCAATGTTACTATTGAGTTTGTTAATGTTCTCCTCAAAAATAATAGCGGTTACAGGGTTGATCGTGCTATCTATTGTAAGGTGAAGTATATTCGATTCTACTGAAGATGCATGTCCTAGATTGAGTAGAGATGGTGTCGAAAATAGTATAAATATAAGCGAAGCTAGTGTGGCTAATTTATAAATATAATTAGTTGAGGATTTTAGCTTATTTAGGATATCAATATTATACATAGGAGACTTGAAATATGAATATTTTTGGTTATTCTAGCAAAATAGGGTATTGTTTGCAAATATAATTATTAAAATGGACAACAATGAAAATATTTATCGATTCAGCAGATATAAATGAAATTATTGAAGCAGCCTCATTTAACGCAATAGATGGTGTAACAACTAATCCAAGCTTGATTGCAAAGACTGGCAGGGGATTTAAGGAGGTTTTAGCAGAGATTATTGAAGTTGTTGATGGTCCGATCTCAGCTGAAGTGATCTCTCAAGATTCAGCTGGGATGGTCAAAGAGGGTCTTGATTTAGCCAAGCTTAGCGAAAATATTGTAGTCAAAATACCTATTACTGTCGAAGGGCTCAAAGCAGTCAAGATTTTAAGTAACGATAATATCAAGACAAATGTCACCTTAGTTTTTTCACAATTACAAGCAATTCTTGCCGCAAAGGCTGGTGCAACTTATCTCTCTCCCTTTGTCGGCAGATTGGATGATATATCAGTCGATGGGCTAGAAATAGTTGATGATATCCTAACCATATATAGTAACTATGAATATCAAACAGAAGTAATCGTCGCCTCAATTCGCCACCCAATGCATGTCCTTGAATCTGCTAGGTTAGGAGCCGATGTAGCAACTATCCCTCTTTTTGTAATCAAAGCGCTAGTCAATCATCCACTGACAGATATAGGATTAAAGCAATTTCTTGATGACTGGAAGAAAGTCCCTGAAAAATAAAGGGAGTGTTCGCTGAGAAGTGAGCAGTAGTTAAAGTTATTTATTAAAGAGGTTCTTAGAGTTAAAGTCTCTTATCTTGGGTTGAATTTTGAGTAAGTGCTGGCTTAGTCTCTTCAATAATTCTTTGCAACGTATTTAGCACTTCAGGGTGACTCCAATCGCCAGCGCCTGCCACATGATAGATTACAGCAAGATTTCGATCCAGTAAAAATGTTTCTGGTATCCCTGTTGTCTCATATTTTGCACTTACCTCTTCTTTCGGGTCAAGTCCGATCGGAAATGGTATATCTATTTTCTTGATAAACTCTGTAATATCACCTAGTTTCTGGTCAATACTGACTGAAATCAGGGCAAAATCATCACTATTTAGCTCTTTTTTCAACTCTTTCATAGATGGAATTTCCTCCACACATGGCTTACACCAAGTTGCCCAAAAGTTGAGTAAAACAATTTTACCTTCATAATCGGCAAGCGATAACTTATTCCCTTTAAATGTTGGAATAGAAAAAGAGGGTGCCGTTAAACCTATCAATTTACTTGTAGGCTGTCTCATATCTGATATTTTAGCAATCGGCTCTTCTAATGCTTTATTAATACGGTAAAGACCGGTGGCAACTAATGCGATAATTGATAAGATAGCTACTGGGATCCACTTAAACATTTTAGTTGCAGAATTTATGAAATAGTTTTTTAGTAAACATACTCTAGCATAGCAAATTTTCTTCATACATTGTAAAGTATTACTTTTCAAAGATATGAATTTTCTAATATCACTTTTGATGATTTGATTAATAGAAGGTATCCGAATACAAGGGGTAAGGAGTCAATTGCATAGTTTAGAGAGTGTAAGCTTTTGAATTTTAATAGTTTAAAGATTCAATCTGACAAAAAAATTGGAATAACAATTGGCGATCCTGCCGGTATTGGTCCTGAGGTGGTATTAAAAGCCTATTCAAATCTTCCATTTTGGCTAAAGAAAAAGATAAGAGTTTTTGGCAACATCCAATACCTAAGCCAGCTTGCAGATCAGCTAGCAATCAAGTTTAACTTTTGTCCAGTGAATAAGAGTCAGCAGGTAGAAGATAGTAGAGATATGATTGTTGATGAGATTGGCTGCCCAACTTTTTCTCAATCTGATTTTGGTAAGGAGGATCCTCGTTTTGCGAAAGTCGCTATTGATGCAATAGATCTTGCGGTTGAACGTATCAAGAGTAAAGATATAGTTGCAATAGTGACAGCACCTGTTAACAAAAGTTCGGTTGCTACGATCGATTCTACTTTCAAGGGTCAGAGCGAATATTTACAACGATTATCGGCTACAAAGTCCATTGTGATGACCTTTATGACTGATCAATTGATGGTTGCATTAGCAACTACCCATCATCCATTGAGTGATGTGAGTCGCTTAATTAGAAAGGAGATGCTCTATCAAAAAATCAGACTGCTGGATGAATCAATTTTTAAACTGCTTAAGTTTCACCCCAAAATAGCTGTTGCTGCATTAAACCCTCATGCATCAGATAATTCAGTTCTAGGGAACGAAGAGGCAGATGAGATTATACCTGCAATTTTGCAAGCTAAATCTGAGGGGATATCGATCGAAGGTCCTTATCCGGCTGACACTCTCTTCACAGCAAAGATTCGAACAAAATTTGACCTGATACTTGCAATGTATCATGATCAAGCATTGATCCCTATGAAAGCGCTATTCTTTAATAAGACTATCAATATGACAGTCGGGCTCCCTTTTTTGCGAGTATCAGTTGACCATGGAACCGCATTTGATATTGCAGGCAAAAATCGTGCTGATCCAGCCGGCATGATATTTGCCATCGAACAAAGCTACAAACTTTTATCTGATTAGAGCCATGGGTCATTCTAGTCGCAAAAAACTTGGTCAACATTTCTTGGTCGATAAAACTATTGTTGATAAAATCGTTAATGCTTGCTCATTTAAATCAGATGATAATATCTTGGAGATCGGAGCAGGGAAGGGAGTCCTAACAAAAGTTCTAAGTAATACTGACTGCAATATTACTTCAGTCGAGCTAGATGATAGACTATATCGATATCTGCTCAATGATAAAGCTTTAGCTGCGAAGGTCAATATAGTTAAAGCTAATATCTTACTTTATGAGTTGGGCAACCTTAAATCTCCGTTTCATGTTGTAGCAAATCTACCTTATTCAATAGCTACTTTAATTCTTATGAAACTTATTGCACATAAGGAGCATATCAACCAGATGGTGCTGATGTTTCAAAAAGAGGTTGCCGACCGTATTGTTGCAAGCCCTAGTGACTCTGCCTATTCTACACTCTCTTTGTTTGCTAATTATCACTTGCAGTCTGAGTTTCTATTTACTGTCCCTTGCGTAGCATTTGATCCTCCTCCAAAAGTAGACTCTGCCGTCTTGAAATTAACACCCCGTAAAAATATGGAACATCATATTGATGATGAAGATCAGTTTTTTGAATTTGTAAAATCACTCTTTGCCTATCGAAGAAAATCATTAGCTAATAATTTAAAGCAGATGGGCGGAGAACCTGCTCAGATAGAATCACTTTTGCAAAAGCTAAAGTTTAAGCCGAATGTCCGTGCGCAAAACTTAGGATTAGAATCTTTAATAACTATTTATAAGGAAGCATCTTATCTAATCAAAGATAGATCCGAGCGGTGAAGGGATAGATCGGTTAAACGTATTGGTTCTAAATTTTAAAATCTGAGATCGTTAGTAGTTACTCTTGCCCCTGTTTTGGATACTGTAAATGGTAGATGTTGAATATTAATCGATCGGAGTCTACTTATAATGCTTATATGATATTTTCGATCTGCTAGTAGAAAAAAACAGCCACCACCACCAGCTCCGCTGATCCTTGCCGCAACAGCCCCTTCCTTGATCCCTAATTTTATTGCACGATCAATTTTGGCAGTGGAGATATTTTCAAATAGAGTCCGCCTGATCTTCCACTCTCGCTTGACTGCCATGTCGAAGTTAAGAGTATGCTCAGTTTCGATCGCATCTAGCATCTCTTCTGTCAGAGCAATGATTCTTTTAAAGCTACTTATTGTCCTCCGATCTTTATCGATAATCTTTTTAAAGACTTGCCAATTATTTATTCCAGAGTTTCTTGTCTTACCTGAATAGAATAAAAGTAAGCGTGAACTAACGAAATTTTCTTTACCATCTAGTGAGTAACTCTCCACTCCTCCTGGTCTGAATCGAAATCCGTTTAATCCACCATGCATTGTGGCAAGATAGTCTTGTAGCCCAGTTGGAACCTGCAGTATCTTAGCTTCAAGATCTTTTGCATATTCTATAATCTGAGTATTGGTTAATCGAGAAGTACAAAACTTGCTAGCAGCCTTTATCAATCCTATCATCAGTGATGACGAGCCAGCAAGCCCTCCACCTGACGGTGCGTTTGATGAAGTGATGATTTCAAAGCCATTCTTGCAATTAGCTAACATCCTTTCTGCCAAAACTTTGTGCAATAAGATCGATGGTGGAGCTTTTATCAAATCAATTGAATCTGCATAACGTGCAATCTTCTTATCAATCGATACAAATCTTACTCTCTTAGCGTTGGTTTCCCGAATGGTAGCGTAGGTAAATATATTAATCGCAACATTAATAGTAATCGGTTCTAAATTATCAAAACAGAGGTTAAGTGGCCATATATCTAATGTGGAACCACCGATATCAATCCTCACCGGTGTCTTGACTGTGAAGCTTTTGCT
>JBLYYQ010000022.1:0-4906 GCA_048550035.1 Nitrospinota bacterium | reverse complement strand
TTTATAAAGTGTCAAAAATCCGCCAACATGATCTATATCACCATGCGATCCAAACATCGCATTTAAATTCGTTCTGCCAAGATTGAAAAGTGCTTGCGCCAAAATATTTTCACCTACATCAAATTTTGGATAGTTAGCACCACCATCGATGATGAAGGCTCCATTCTTCCAGCTTGCAATCGCAGAAAACCCTTGTCCGACATCTAAAAACCTTATTATTAACCGATTGTCAAAATATTTGATGCCAATTGGTGTCAATATAGAAGCTACAAAAAGTAGTAACGTCAAAAATAGTGCAACCCTTTTTTTGAGAAGATCAATCAGATCTAGCCCTATAAGTATAAAAAGGTAGAAGAAGATTAGGGCAACTGGATGAAAATCGGGGATATTGATATATCCATGCTTAAGAGTACCAACAGTAGTTGCGATACTGTTTAATAGCTCAATTGATGTTTTAAACAGCCAGATTGCAGATTCAGAATTTAGTATTGTGGCAGCAACTCCAAGTGGTAACAATATCGAAGCAAGTGGTGTAATGGTACTATTGAGTGGAAAAGCATAAGATGGAATAAGATTAAAATAGTATCCTACAAGTGGCGTTGCCGCAATAAATGCAGCTAGTGAAACACCTATAGTTGCGCTAGTAAGTGGAAATATGGCCCTAACTCTCTCTGAGAACGGTCGGTTTTGAATATAGTAATCAGTAGTGAGATCATTAACCTCACTACTTTTCAGATACCGTGTGATGAATATCGAAATAAAAAATACCACATTAAATGATAATAAGAAGCTTGCACTAAAGAGTCCGCTCGGATTAATTAGTAGTGCAACTATCATAGCAGCTCCAAACGCTTGATAAAAATCTCTTGAGCGACTCACTATCAAAGTTGCAAGATAGACAACTATCATTACCATCGCTCTTGTAGCCGGAAGGTGAAATCCTGTGAGAGCTGTATACAAGATAGTAATACCGATCGCAGCAATAGCTGAAATGATTAACCCTGTCCCAGATTCTAAGATATGACGTTTCCATTTACAAAAAATTATGAAAATTAAAATTCGAGATAAAAAGTAGCCAAAAGTTGCTATGAATCCAATATGGAGACCAGAGACTACAAGAAAATGTGCGAGTCCTGATTTTGTATAGACATTACGAAGCTCATTTGATAACAGTCCACGATCAGCTAAAATCAGTGCATACGCCACTGCAGTTGCGTCTGGACTCTCTGGAAATATTAAGCGACTCCGCATCTTCATTTTAATTGACTCCAATTCTCGCAAAATGGAGTTATCACTTGATACAACACTAATCAAGCCTGTTTTAGATGGATATATTGAGGCAGCGATTGAGTTATCACGTAGATACTCTCTATAATTAAAGAGTCCGATATTATTAAACCCTGATCCACTATAGGCTCTCGCTTCTTCAATTAAGACCGTATCACCAGGTAATAGAGTGGTTTTCGGGTGGTACATCCTGAGCCTAAGATAGTTCTCTTTGATTTTTAGCCGATCGTGAATATCTCTTGCAAGATAGCTACTAAACTCACTGCTGAAGCTTTCAACAGTGATAATCTTTAGAAAAAGGGACTTCTGTTCTTTTTGGATATCAAATTCTATATCATCGTTGGCAGATATATAGTAATTGATTATCCCAAAGCAGAATATAGCTGTTATCAGTATTAGCTCTTTTTTACCTTTAGTTCTGAGCAGAAAGATAAAAACTGCAATGAGGATAGTAACAGAAGCAATATCGGCACGCTCCCACCCGGCAACGGCTACTCCAAGCGCAAAAGCAAAGGCAATGGTTAAAAGTCGATTTTCAATGAGCATTAGTTACCAGCAACTGCGATAAACTACAAATTGATCTATAATTCTATAGCTACAACTACTGAACCTGCCCAATTTTTCTAAATTTATCTTGTCGTTGGGCAATGATTTCGTCAATAGGTAGTTTTTGAAGTAGCCCTAGCTCTCTTCGTAACGCGCGCCTTAATATTGATGAAGCCTGCTCTTTGTTTCGATGGGCGCCTCCGAGCGGTTCTTTAATAATTTCATCAATAATCCCAAGCTCAAGGAGGTCATGAGCAGTAAGTTTTAATGCATCAGCTGCTTTTTCAACCATCTCACAACTTTTCCACAAAATCGAAGCACATCCTTCAGGGCTAATAACAGAGTAGATAGAATACTCTAGCATCAAGATACGATTTGCAACGCTAAGTCCTAATGCTCCACCTGACCCACCTTCGCCTAACACCACAGCTATAACAGGAGTTTTGAGTATTGACATCTCGTATAGATTTTTTGCAATCGCTTCTGACTGACCACGTTCTTCAGCACCAACCCCAGGATAAGCACCAAATGTATCAATAAAGGTAATAAGTGGTAGATTGAACTTCTCAGCAAGTTTAAACAGTCGCAACGCTTTTCGATATCCCTCAGGCTGAGGCATCCCAAAATCACGCAATGCACGCTCTTTAGTATTTCTCCCTTTTTGCTGCCCAACCACCATAACTTTGTGGCCATCTAATTGAGCAAAACCACCTATGATTGCAAATGAGTCTGAAAATGTTCTGTCGCCATGCAACTCAATGAAATCAGTAAAGCCATATTCTATATAGTCTAACATATATGGCCGATTTGGATGTCTTGCTAATCTAGTTCTTTGCCAGCTAGTAAGATTTTTAAATGTCTCGTTGCGTAGCTTGTTAACCTTTTTTGTTAACTGCCGAAGCTCATAAGAGGCATCAACTCCAGTCGCCTTAGAGTTTACTCTAAGCTGTTCAATCTGCGATTCTAATACCGCAATAGGCTCTTCAAATTCAAGATGTGCTGTAGACATTAATTTAAGCTCATTAAAATGATTTAATTTTGCATTTTAGCAGATGTCAGCTGATTCGCAACTTAATTTAATTATCTCGCAGTTGAGATCACAAAATTCCTTACTCTAAATCAAACCATTAAACCCTTCATAATCAATGGCTTAGACCTTGCAATCATCGCTTTTTTCTATCCTTGCACTCTCCCTGTCTGAGCCCTTAGATAAGAAAATCGATATATGATCGAATGTCCAACCGTCATCTAATCGTTGAGTCGCCCACAAATGACGAATGAATTGATCGAGCGTTATCTTGTAATTAAGTTTTGCTATCGCACTCCTAACTCCTGAAAGAGAGTAAAATATCTTATATGGTTCCCTCTTATTTAAGAATAAAAAATCGGCAGGGAAGAGTTGCCCTCTTTTTGCAATCCGTTTAGATTCTTTTATCAGCCCCCTCTGCAACCTCTTTAAGTTCGTCTGCTAAAGGGAGCTGTTCACCTCATTTTGATTTTACCTTAGGAAACAGCTTATATATTTCTTTATCAAACGCTCCATTGATGGTATAAATCTTCTTTTCAAAATCAAAATCTTTGACCTTAAACGCACGGAGTTCATTAATCCCCCTCCTAGTCATAATCCTGAACATAACAAATGGCTTATAAATTTCTGTTTGTTGGATCTATCTTTGACTGTCTCGGCAACCCGTTCTAATTTGTCATTAACTGTTAAGCGTAAAATCAGATCAAACAGATATGGGAGCGATTTCTCACCATCAAAAGTTTCACCATATAGCACCATCATCTCTTTACTTTCTCTTTTATATTTTGCTTTCCCTCATCCTCTCCAGTTTATTAGTTGAAAGCAGGAATTATTACTGGACCGATGTCTGGCTTTTCAAAATCAATCTTCCCATAGATATCTTTACCAGTTATAGTAGTAATCTCAGGTAGGTCGCCAGTTAGTTCTTCATTCTTAAAGTTATACCAAGCACCATCCTTATAGTATAAGTCGCCATCAGAATCCACACCAACTTCAACACCAGAATGGCTATAAGCTAAGTCAGGGGCTAAGCTTTTGACGACAGTGGTGACCGGATTAGGGAGCGTATAAGTTTTTCCTCCCTCTCTGTATGACCCAAAATCAATTGCTTTAAGTTCTGGTGCATCAGTACCGTCAAGCATGTTGTAAAATGTGACCTTAGCTTCGCTGGAAGTCTCCTCCTCATCTGAAACAGACTTTACTATGCTAGAGAAAACCACAGTCTTTTCTAGACCATTGCTACTGGAATCTATCTCTATTTGTTCTGGTAGGTCAGCTCTATTAGCAATATTATCCGATACAATTGAGTTGTAGATCTGTATTCTCCTTATACCATTCTTACCGCTAATACCTCCACCTGTAGAGTTTGAAATGTTCTCGATTACTGCGGAGTTGACTAACCCTAGAAGAGCATTCTGTCCAATATAAATTCCACCACCCCCACCAGTGCCACCGTCATTATCAGAGGCAAAGTTACTTTGAATAATAGATGAGGTTATTCTAGTAACTGCTCCACGATCTGCAGAGTAAACTCCGCCACCATTATAAGATGCACCGTTATTTTTTATGACAGATGCTTTATAAAAAGAACCTGAATAAATGCTCCCATAAACTCCGCCACCATAAATTGCGTAATTAGATTTAATAAGAGATGCAGTTACATAAGATTGTGCCGAAGCCCCAGCAGCAGTTCCGGAAGTAGAAATTCCGCCTCCATAGCCGTTAGTATGATTATATTGAATAATAGAGGATTCTATCTTTGAAGATGCAGAATTATAAGTAAAAATTCCGCCTCCATAGTTGTTAGCATAATTATATTGAATAATAGAAGATATTATCGTTGGAGATGCTCCCTTCTCATTATAAATTCCACCACCATTATCTGCGCGATTATTTTCAACAATAGTAGATATTATCGTTGGACTTACAGAACCGGAATTGTATATCCCGCCTCCATCAATAATGTCATCATCCGCAGCAGCGTTACCGCCTCTTATCACTACGCCATCTAATCTAGCAGTCTCATCAAGTGTAATTGCACTATTA
>JBLYYQ010000021.1:0-11664 GCA_048550035.1 Nitrospinota bacterium | reverse complement strand
GAGGAAACAGTGCAAATAGACTCTAATATAAGTAATTTTTTTTATTAGAGTCGCGAGGATAAAATTATGCAACAACTATCAAAATCGTTAATTACTAAGATTCGATCTGAGTTTGACTTTTTAGAAGGATATACTTTTTTAAATAGTGCAGGGGTAGCTCCAATCTCTAATTCAGCTACGAATGGGATGAAAAAGTTTCTAAATAGTGGTAGTTGGGAGGGTGATTCTTATTTTAGGTTACGAGCTAATACAATTGAGGACTGTAGGAAACTAGCTGGATCAATCATTGGAGCTGACAGTTCTGAGATTGCTTTTGTCAGGAGTACTTCGGAAGGTATTTCGTTAGTTGCATCTGGATTAGAATATTTGCCAGATGATGAGGTTTTGATTTCCAATTTAGAGTATCCATCAAATGTTTACCCATGGTTAAATCTTGAACAAGATCAGGTCAAAACAGTAATGATTAAAAGTATTGATGGGAAGATCGATTTTGATCAGTTCAGGAATAAGATGAGTCCTAAAACAAAGTTGATTTCTACATCATCTGCTCAATTTGCGACCGGATTTAGACCAAACTTAGCCAAATTTTCAAAAATTGCAAGAGATGGGGGAGTACTCTTTTTGGTCGATGCAATACAGACATTGGGAGCATTTCCTATTGACGTGAAATCAGCTAAGATTGATTTTCTTACGGCAGGTAGTGTTAAATGGCTTTGCGGACCAGAAGGAATTGGAATATTTTTTTGTAGCAGTAACATGCTTGAAAAATTAAAGCTTACAAAGGTTGGATGGAATTCTGTTGTTGATCCTCTGGCGTTTCATAAGATTGATTTTAGATTCAAAAAATCTGCGGCACGATTTGAAGAGGGTGCTTCAAATCTTCTTGGAATTGTTGGGCTCCATTATGCTTTAGAGTTAATTTTGTCAATTGGAGTAGAGGATATTGCCAATCATATTTTAGAATTAGGCGATATTTTTATTGACGAAATTTCAAGCCACCCTGAGTATGAAATAGTATCGCCAGTAGATAATATTTCGACACGATCTGGCATAATACTTTTTGCGCCAAAAGATAGATCAGCCATTGATGTGCTACTTGAAAAGTTATCAAAAAATAGGATCATTGTAGCCAAAAGAGGAGATGGGATAAGGGTTTCACCCCATTTCTTTAATACGGTAGATGATATCATGAGGCTGGTCTCATTTCTTTGATAATGGTTGATAATAAAACTAATTGGCGATATAATAAGGTATATCGCTAACTTTAAGGTAAAGAGAGTTCTATTGATTTTTAAACTTTTTTATAGTCTGCTACTATTTGGGCTACTTTTCCTAATTCAGGGGAGTGAGTTTTCTTATGCTGATGCATTTTTGGTTAGCGACGATAATGGACGAAAGTATTTTACAAATAAATATCCGACAATAAAAAATCACAAAGTCTTAAGAAGATATTCACTTTCAGATAAGGCTCAATCGAGCGTTTTGCCACCAATTAAAACAACAGCTTATGAGAAGAAATCGAAAGATAAAATTTCAAGGAGAGTTAGCGATAAATCAAAAAATCAAAAAAGTACCTTACCTCCAAACTACAACCGAATCATCAATATAGTTTCATCCAGATATCAGCTTGATCCTATAATGCTCAAATCGATAATCAAAGTTGAGTCAAACTTTAATCGTTACTCAATCTCTAGACGAGGTGCACAAGGGTTAATGCAGCTGATGCCAGAAACTGCAGATATTCTAGAGGTGAAGCGAGTTTTTGATCCCTATGAAAATATCAATGGTGGTGCAAAATATTTTCGGCAAATGCTTGATCAATTCAAGAATATTGAGTTAGCTCTTGCAGCTTATAATGCAGGTCCAAATGCAGTTATAAGGTTTCAAGGGGTGCCACCATATAAAGAGACCAAGGGGTATATCGTAAAAGTGATGCAAAATTATCTTGCATATGGCGGCTTGCTTGATGAATCAATGTATAAAGCGACAACATCCGCTACAGTATATCTTCCTAAAAAAGATTCTGTTAAGCCTGTGGTCTACTATTCGTTTGAAGATGAGTCAGGCAATGTAATCTTTACTGACATGCCAATTGGTAAGATGAATATCAAGCGTATCTATCAGTAGAATTACTTTGAGTTTATAACCATTTTCCGATAATCTCTCCCTGCTGTTAAGATAGGATTTATCTTGTTCTTGACCTGATAGTTACCATAAAAAATATTTTGGACATGGTTACTATCTACAAAAAAGAGCCACCTCTCAATTAATCCGCCAATTATCATAAGGAGTAAGATAGAGAATATCAGGGAAGGTTCGATTGCAAACTGAGCTTTAAAATAATATTTAATTAATAGTCCTATGATAGGGAGGAGGAATGTAAGTACGATCATAGCTATCCGTCCTATCGGTATTTTCCGCTTGCCGCTGATATGGAAATATTCAACGGTGTTGTAATGTGGGTAGGCTGCGCCATTATCGATTAACTCAATCTTATCTGATTCAAATTGAAGAGCGCTCTTGCTTGTGATTGATGAATAAATTGAATCGTTCCTAATTAATGAGCCTGTTTTTATCAGTAGTGCAATAAAAATTAGGGCTAATCCGAAATCAATAATTGCCATATGCTCTATCAAGGAGAGGTTGGTAAACTCTAATATAGCAATAAAAGTAAATGAGCCGATTGCCAATCCAACTGCTATGAAATTCAAGATTGTATATAGAGTTGCCCATTCTTTGACAAACTTGATACTGTAATAAATCATAGCTGATGATATAACAAGCATTAATCCAGTAAGAGAAGCAGCAAAAATTATGGCTCCTCTTAACGTGCTTCCGATCTCAAAGTATAACATTACTGTATAAAAGAAGATCATAGCCGAAAAGATAGGGAACAGAATTACTTTACGCGAGATCCAAGATGTTTTCCATCTCATGATAGCTTTTATCCCACGCGATTTATTTGCAAGGTTAAAAAAAGATGCTAATAGAGCTGCTAATAAGAAGGATAGTGCAACTATCGCTGTGATGAGGCGACTATCAGCTGGCAATGGAGAGGCGAATCCTAATGTTGCAGTTATTTCAGCTGTTGTCAGAAAAATAACTACTCCTTCTGCGATACTGGCAAATATAGTTAAAATAATAATGGACCACACTGGGCGCATAGATTTTCCTTTCTACTCTCTGATCTTTGTTAGTTGTTGGATCACTTTGCCAATTCTAAATCTTTATTATCGATTGTTAGAATAAAGTTGGTTAAATCGATCGATACCTTTTTCTTTGGAAGATAATGGTTAGCAGGCTTTGCTGTAGATTCTGGCATAAGCTGATATCCAGATTGAGATCTAATTTTTGTCGATATAGCTGATTTTGGATCGTTAATATCTCCAAATATTCTAGCATTTGATGGACAGGTGATAACACAAGCTGGTTTTCTCTCCTCAAGCTGTAGCTCTTCATTATAGATACGATCAACACATAAGCTACATTTCTTCATAACTCCATCATGAAAGTCTAACTCGCGACATCCATAAGGACATGCCCAAGAGCAATATTTGCAACCAATACAGTCATCATACTCAACTAAAACAATACCATCTTCTAACCTTTTATGTGATGCACCAGTCGGGCAGACCGATACACAAGGCGCATCAATACAATGCATGCAAGATTTTGGCATATGGATAACATCAACATCCGGATAGATCCCCACTTCGTAAGTCTGTACTCTGTTAAGCCAGATACCGTGAGGTTCTTTACCATAAGGCGCTTCGTCATGTAATGGACCAAACTCACCTGAATTGTTCCACGATTTACAATTTACTGCGCAAGCATGACAACCGACACATTTATTAAGATCTATTGCTAATGCTAACTGTTTCATCACAAGATTGCCTCTAACTCTTTTTTGATCCGATATAGCTAAGCAACGATGGGCGTTGCTTAATGCTAACCGGTAATTTTAATGGTTGAAATTCTGGATAGCTCCCTGTTTGATCTGATTTGTATATCCGAACTCTTAAATCATACCATCCAGCTTGACCAGTGATAGGATCAGCGTTGGCTATCGTTGATGATTGATCAATCGGATTTTTTATCTCCTCAGCTATTAGATGATTGAGTAAAAACCCACGCTTGACTTCAGCCACATCCGGATCTAAACTCCACGCGCCCCCCATTTTACCTATCCCACTCCAACTCCAAACGGTATCTTTAGCTGTTGCGTTACTAAATTTTAGCTGCGCCCTGATTTTGCCATAACTCGATTCGACCCAAACCCAATCTAAATTGAGAAGATTTAACTCTTTGGCTTTGAGTGGATTTATGTAGAGATAGTTTTGACCAATAATTTGACGCAACCATCCATTTTGTGAACCGAGAGAGTTATAGATAGGCATAGGACGTTGAGTTATCGCATGAATGCTATATCTATCTTGGTCAACAACCGAATCTTCTAATGGCGGATACCAAAATGGGAGTGGATCAAAATATTTTAAGATTCTCTTTTTCACCGTATCATTAGGTGGCTTTCTCCCTTTTCGCTTGCCGTTGGCGGCAACTCTAAAGCGTTGCAACACCTCTGAATAGAGTTTCATCACAATAGGCTTATTATCCGAAATTAATTTATGTTCTAGAGCCCAATCAAGGTAGCCCTGATTTATATTTCGATTCCAGCAGATACTATCGTTAAGCTCTAACTGAAAGTGAGAGTTGTTATCTTTATAGCGTTCCCATTGATCAACATTTGGCTCACCAACAATACTTTTACTCCCATCGGCTCCTCGCCATCCAGCTAGAAATCCGACCTTATCCTCCTCTGAAACCTGCCAATTAGTAACAAAATCTTTATATTCTTTGAAAAGTGGTGCCCCATCTGCATCAGAGAAGCCTGGAAGCCCTAATCGATTTGCAAGCTTGACTAATGTCTCTTGAAACGATTCAGATTCGACCGGTTTTTCTAATACCGGCTGACGAATCGCATCTGTAACTGAGCTGTAGTCACTAATTGAGTGGCCAAGCATACTTATTACATCATATCGCTCTAATGAAGTGGCATCTGGCAATACCAGATCAGAATATGCCACCTGCTCTGAAAAGGATGTATCAGAGGTTACAATAAAAGGGATCTTATACTCATCACTATTATCTTCTTTAGCTGTTAACATTTTTATCACAGAACTACTATTCATTGATGAGTTCCACCCCATATTGGTCATAAAGAGAATTAACATATCTATTTTATAAGGGTCGCCTTTATAACAATTTGTGATTACATTCTGTATCATTCCTTGAGCCGTCAATGGATATTCCCATGAATATGCTTTATCTATACGGATTGGGTTGCCATCTTTTGTGACCATCAGATCATCAGGACTAGTTAGAAATCCGAGCCCTGGATTTGGTAATGGGCTATTTGGCTTAATAGAATCTTCTGAATTAATCGGCTTGATTGATGGTGGAATCGGCTTAGGGTAGGGTGGTTTATGTCTAAACCCACCTGGTCTATCTATGATACCAAGTAGTATCATCAATATAGACAATGCTCTAGCGCTCTGAAAGCCATTAGAGTGTGCTGCCACTCCTCGCATCGCATGAATGCTTATCGGAGCCCCTTTGACACTCTTATGTTTAACACCCCAACTGTCAGTCCACTCAATCGGCAAGCTAATACCCTCATTTTTCACAATCGATCCGATTTCAAGAGCAATTCTCTCAATCTGTTCTTGACTAATGGAAGTAATCTTGCTTACTTTGGCAGGAGTATACTCTTCTAATATTCGAGTTTTAAGAAGTTCAAATGCAGGTGCAACATTTTTACCATCTGCTGTTTTATAGTGACCTTCAAACATAGGAATCGCCCCTGAAGATTTGAACGGCTTGACACCATTAGTAACTCTATCCCATACATAATTGATCTGCCCATCAATATCTTTAAAGGGCTTCTTTTGCCAAAATAGCCCTTCATCAGCACCTCCTGTATCGGTTACAACTAACTGTGTGGCATTTGTTTGATCTTCTAAGAACTTATAATCAATTAAGCCATTTTTGATTAAAACATGTGCAAATCCTAAAAGTAAAGCTCCATCGGTTCCAGGTTTAATCGGAAGCCACTCATCGGCGATCGCCCCATATCCTGATTTAACAGGATTGATAACTACTAATTTCCCTGATCGATCCTTTAACTTGCCAATACCTATCTTTAGTGGATTTGAGTTATGATCTTCTGCTACACCAATCAAAAGGAGATATTTTGTATGATCCCAGTCTGGGCCGCCAAACTCCCAACAAGTTCCTCCCATTGAATAGATCATCCCAGCCGCAATATTAACAGAACAAAATCCGCCATGTCCTGAATAGTTTGGTGTCCCAAACTGCTTGACCCAGTATGAAGTTAACGCTTCTGCCTGATCGCGACCTGTGAAAAATGCAAGCTTCTTTGGATCTTCTGACCTGATCTTCTGCAGCCGTGTGGCCAATATATCATACGCTTTTTCCCATGAGATCTCTTCTAATCCACCTTCGCCACGCCCGATTTCTCTCTTACGAAGTAGTGGCTTTGTCAATCGTGCAGGAGTTGACTGTTGCATCAGAGCAGCTGATCCTTTTGCGCAGAGCATACCTTGGTTGATTGGATCTGAAGGATCTCCTTGAATATAAGATATATTACCATCTTTGAGCGTGACTTTTATTCCACATCGACACGCACAGATATCACATATACTATATTTAACCTCACTCTTGGATTCCAATTTCAAGTCATGCGTTGATTCTGGTATCATATTTTATCCTTATAACTATATCTGTTCTGCATCTTGCTTAAAGCTAAATACAATACGATATATAATGTTGGATTAATCAAATTTTATTCTAACTTTCTGATTTTATTTCTAACAATTTAATCAAAGTGCTATTTTAGCTTGTTAATTGTATTTTTATCGCAAAATAGATTAAACTATTTTTGAAATCTGCCGATAAGTTCATAATATGATATATAACTATAATATTTAAGATGGTAAAAAATGTCCATTAAAGTCGAAGGTTCACTAGAGAGTTTTGAAAATAATAAACTTAGTAATTCTAGCAAAGTAAAACGCGATTATAGTGCTACCGAACTTAGCAATCAAAACTCAACTGCTAAGGAGTGTAATAAAACTGATAATCTCTCACTCTCATTGCGATCTAAAGAGATAAGTAAAGTTATTGCCACTATAAACAGTACGCCTGATATCCGCCACGAGAAGGTTGATCCGATTAAAGACAAAATTACCAATGGAGAATATCAGATCAATGCTAACACTCTGGCCGATAAAGTTTTGTTTGATGTTATTAAAAACTCTTAGCTTTTAATTAATTTTACGATCTCTTTTTCAGTGACAGGCCCTAATATAACGGCTCGCAGTTTATTTAAATCTAGTATCTCTTTAGCTAATTCAGTAACAGAATCAGTAGAAACTTTATCATATTGTGCTAGTTCTTCTTCATATGAGACAATTTTATCTAGATAAAATTTGTTATTTATCAATGATTCCATCCGGTATTCAATGAAATCTTCTCCTATTCTGATTGCATCTTTTTCTATTTTAACTGCACGATCAATCTCCTCTTCTGTTGGACCTAGCTCTGTAAAAATTGATAGCTGGTTGTAAAGCTCATTGATTAATCTATCCAACTTTTGTGGTGCAACAGCAGCGTATATGACAAATAGTCCGCAATCTGAATACGATTCCGTCATTGATGCTATAGAATAACTGAGCGCAAGCTCTTCTCGGATCTTTCTAAATAGTCGTGAGGCAAGTCCACCTCCTAGAATATTATTTAGAATATTTAAACTATAGTTCCTATTATCACCTGCTTTTAACCCATACATGGCAAATGCAACATGAACTTGTTCTAGATTCTTATTGATCACGACCGGTTCAATACTCTCTGGTTTATTGATCTGATGGTCGGAGGTTTTAGCATGAAATGGTAACGATGATAATAGATTATCTGCAAGATCTTCTAATCTATTATCTAAAAAATCACCAATCGCAGTTATGATGATATTCTCTTTGCCATAGTATTGAGCACGGCTGGCTATTAGATCCTCTCTCTTTATAGCGCTTAGTGACTGCTCTGTCCCTGTTATCGACTTGCCAAAGGATCCGTCTGGCCATAAAGTTGCATAAATATAGTCATAAAGTAGATCTTCTGGGCTATCTGCACACATTTTGATCTCTTCTAAGACAACCTCTTTTTCAGTCGCAATATCAGATTCAAAATAGTTAGCCTTAAATACGATCTGACTCAAAAGATCAAATGCCATTTCTAATTGATCTTCTAAGACCATTGCTCTGAATGATGAGCAGTCTCTTGTAGTAAATGCTTCTAGCGAGCCTGCTAACTGATCAATCTTTATTGCGATCTCTTTGCTTGAAAACTTTTCACTACCTTTGAACGCTAGATGCTCCATGAGGTGAAATAGTCCGTTTTTGTCTGACGGATCATTTCTAGAGCCTGCTTTGATTGTGATTCCAATCAAAAGACTGTTACGATCTTTAGCTCGCTCTAATATTACATTACTACTCTTATGACCTAGTTTTGAAATATTAGAGGACACTAAAAGATTTAACTCAATTTAAAGCCTAATATCGATTTCTACCACGATCACCACGATCACCACGGTCCGATCGATCAGATCTGTTGCGAGAACGCCCACCTCTGTTTCTATCACCACCATCTCGTGAATCGCCACCACCGCCTCGTCGATCACTATCAGTTCTGTGTGGTCGTCTAGATGATGAATCTCTATCTGGGCGGCTCTCTCTTGGAAGAGGGGGTGAGACAGATCCTTCTGCTTGGTTGATTGCCTCTTTGAGTGATAACCGTATCTTCCCTGAATGGTCGACACTGATTACCTTAACAAGAACGTCGTCGCCTATTTCCACTACATCTTCGACACGCTCAGTCCTACCTTCTGAAAGCTCTGATATGTGACATAATCCATCGGTGCCAGGAAGTATCTCTATGAATGCCCCAAAATCTACTACACGCTTTACATTCCCCATATAGACTCTACCAACCTCGGCCTCTTCTATAATGCTTTTGATTGTTTCAAGCGCTTTTGCAAGCTCTTCATTGTTTTTTGCAAAAATATTTACCACTCCACTATCTTCAATATCAATCTGGCAACCAGTCTCCTCAACTATCCCTTTGATAACCTTCCCACCAGGTCCTATTAATGTACCTATCTTGTCAGGATTGATTCTTAATGTCTCGATTCTTGGAGCATTTTTATTGAGCTCAGTTCTTGCACCACTACATTCTTCACCCATCTTTGCTAGTATATGTAGACGACCCTCCTTAGCCTGTTCTAACGCTTTCTCCAATAACGATACAGTTAGACCTTCTTCTAATTTGATATCCATCTGAACAGCTGTTATACCATTCTTAGTGCCTGCAACTTTGAAATCCATATCGCCTATAGCATCTTCTAACCCTAAAATATCAGATAAGATCGCAATGCGGTCACCATCTTGGATTAGACCCATTGCAATGCCAGCTACTGAGTCTTTAACTGGAACCCCAGCATCCATAAGTGATAGCGATGCACCACAAACTGTTGCCATCGAAGATGATCCGTTGGATTCTAATACCTCAGAGACTACTCTGATAGTGTAGGGGAATTCCTCTTTTGACGGAAGTATTGCTTCTACTGCTCGCTCTGCTAATGCCCCATGACCTATTTCACGCCGACCAGGCCCTGTCATCCGTTTGACCTCATTTACGCAAAATGATGGAAAATTATAATGCAGCATAAAATGTCTTGATGAACGACCCGCTAGATTGTCAACCATCAGCTCATCTTTGGCGCCACCTAATGTGGTAGTTACTAATGCTTGTGTTTCGCCCCTCGTAAATAGAGCTGAACCGTGTGTTCTAGGGAGTGCATCAACTACTGTTTGAATATCTCGTACCTCGTTAGTTTTTCTATTATCAACCCTAACACCATCTTCTAAGATCATATTGCGGATAAAGTTTTTTTGGTATATATCAAATGCTCGCTTGAGCTTGGTTTCTGCATCTGGATCTTCTTGAGTATCTAACAGTTTCTCAATGACTCCATTGCGAACCTCTTTAATCTTGCCAGATCTGGCATGTTTGCCTTCTGTTAATACTGCATCTTTGATTAGTGGTGAAGCTAGTGGTTCAATCATAGCAATCTGCTCACTATAATCTTCCGAAGTAACCTCTATCTTCTTCTTGCTAGTTTTACTTGCTAATTCTAGTTGCAAAGAAACAATCTTCTTGACCCACTCATGTCCAAACGATAGTGCCGCAATCAAGTCTTGTTCAGTTATGTTGTCTGCAGCACCTTCTACCATTGTTAGTGATTCTTCAGTTCCAGCAACAATAAGATTAAGATCACTAGATTCAAGCTGCTCAATCGTAGGGTTAACTATAAGTTCGCCATCAACCCGACCAATCTTGACCGCTCCAATCGCTTTTTCAAATGGAAGCTCTGATATTAGCAACCCAGCCGATGCTCCATTGATTGCAAGCGTATCAGTTTCATGTTGATAATCAAACGATAGTGGATGAATCACTATCTGTGTCTCAGCTAAAAAGCCGCTGTGAAATATTGGACGGACTGATCTATCAACCATTCTAGAAATTAAAGTTTCACTATCAGACGGACGACCCTCTCGCTTTAAAAATCCGCCTGGTATCCTACCTGCGGCTGCAGTTTTATCTCGATATTCTACTGTTAAAGGTAAAAAATCTGAGTTACTATTGCGGGGACTGCTCTCAGCTGCTACTGCGACCAAAATTATTGTTTCTTCATACCCTACTACTACTGATCCTGATGCTTGTCTTGCTAATAAACCAGTTTCCATATAAAATAGTTTATTATTGATTTTTAATTCGACTCTGATTGGCTCCATGTCTGCTTTCCTGTCTATATCTTGATTTCTGATCTGGTTTTGTCGGGGTAGTCGGCTCTAAATTCAATATCAGAGCCTCCCCTTAATTAGCGATTTCGCTAAAGGTACATTTGTTCTAGCGTCTAAGTTCTAGCGATTTTAGTATTGCTTTATATTTATCGTAATCGGTTGCCATTAAATATTTCAATAGTTTCCGTCGCTTGCTTACCAAGCTTAGTAAGCCATGGCGTGAGTGATGATCCTTCTTATGCTGGCTGAAATGTCCCATTAAATCTTTTATTCTGCGTGTCAATATCGCGATCTGAACTGATGTTGACCCAGTATCACTAGAATTAGATTGATACTCGGCTATTATATCACCCTTTATTTCTTTTGTAAGTGGCATCCTTTGCTTTACCCTCTGTCTAAAATTACTTTATAAATACTATCAATTAATACAATAATGGATCACGATAGCACTTAATCTCAATCGATACAACTATTATTATAAAGAAATTGCTATTGGATTCATTTATCAGATTTTAATTAAGTTACAACAGTCAATCCGATCTTGATTACTATATTCTATTCCTCAACAAAGTTAAAAATAAGCTCATTCTCACGGACGAACCCTAACTTTTCACGCGCAACTTTTTCTAGATAAAAATCATCGTTTCCTATCTTTTCAATCCCTGAAAGTAGCTCTCTATTCTCTGCTACCAACTTAGCAATTTCATTATCTAGCTCCAAAATACTACCT
>JBLYYQ010000020.1:0-5158 GCA_048550035.1 Nitrospinota bacterium | reverse complement strand
TCTCTGTCGACTTACTCTTCGCCACATTTACCTCAATATTTTCAACTGCTAATTAATAATTAACAAAAAGCTACTCCACAAATAGTGAATAGCATCTGTTCTTAATCTTCTCTTTATTTGCCAACTTTTTTTAAAAAATTTTAGTCAAATCCGTAACAATTGTTCTCAACAATTGTTACGAATCTATGACGATAGTAATGAGGTGTCAATCTAAAAAAATTTGCCCATTAACTGTAATATATTTATAAATATTCTTATAAATTAATTGCAGAATATATCTTAATACACAGATCAGATTGTTATTATTTATAGTTGCTAATGAAATATGTTGAAATATGTCAGCTTTTTTCTATTATCTACGGTTGTAATAAAAAAAATTAAAGTATAATATTTGTCAAATATCTATTATTGTAATAGGCAGTTTAATAGTCTTTTTATTATTCGATAGAAATTAAATTTGCAAATTCTTTAAAAAATGGAAAATTAGTTATTATGAATATCTATACGATTTTAATATTTGTTGCAGCTGCTCTGCTGCTTCTATTTCTTGCTAAAAAATTAAAAGGTGGCTGAAGAAGGTAGTTGCGCTTAGCGCCAAATCGCCGTGTGCGATTTTTTTAATTGTAACTTAACGATAAAGCTATGGGATATAAGAAGCTTGCTCTCTTTTATGATCCAATCTTTTTAACCCATGATACCGGTTCACATCCTGAATCATCTGCTAGATTAGAGGCTATTATGAGCTATCTAGATTCGGCTGACATTAACCGGTACATTGAACGCTTACCTTCCCTTAAGAGTGCTACTATAGAGCATATTAGCCTTGCTCATACTCTCTCTTATATAGAACATGTTAAAACTAAAGTAGAGTCAGGGAGCTTCCAGCTTGACCTAGATACTGCCATTTGTCGCAACTCTTATAATGTCGCTTTAGAAGCTGTCTCTGCCAATATCGTTGCTGTTGATACTCTACTTGATCCTGCTAATAACTTAACGCGCGCTTTTTGTCCGGTCAGGCCACCAGGTCATCATGCATTGCCTAACTCATCGATGGGGTTTTGTATATTTAACAATATTGCTATCAGTGCAAAGTATGCGTTAACTTTAAATGGTATCAATAAGGTTGCTATTATAGATTTTGATCTCCATCATGGCAACGGAACTGAAGCGATCGTTCAAAATAATGATTCAATCCTTTTTATCTCTTCTCATCAATCGCCACTCTATCCAGGCACAGGGCTAGAAGAAGAAAATCATCTAAAACCACCCAATATCATTAATTATAACCTCCATTCTGGCGACGATGATCTTCCATTTTGTCAACTTTATGAGAGAAAAATTCTGCCAAAATTGTTAGAGTTCAAACCAGATATTCTCTTCTTTTCGGCAGGCTTTGATGGGCATAAAAATGATCCATTAGGAGGACTCAATCTCACTGAGGATGGCTTCTTCCAAGTTACAAAGATAATTGTGGATGCTCTTGAATCTATCGGCACTAAATATATTATATCCTCATTGGAAGGTGGTTATGACCTTGATGCGCTCCCTACTTCAGTCGAGGCACACCTTGCAGCGCTAATTGGTGTAGATAATGTTATAGTTTAGAATTAGTATATATAAAGAGAGTTTTTTTTCATTTAAATTTTAGGAATTTAGGAATATTGATTATGGACCATTTTAGAACATTTATGAATATGATGCTCGTTGCACTATTCGTAATGTTATTTGCTAGCTGTAACTTAGAATATCAAAATGCAAATTTTAAGCTCGAAATTGCGCCAAATGGCTCAGGACAGGTTGAAATATTTTTTCGTGACATAGGATCTGTTAGTAGCGATGATAAAGAGAGAAAAAAAGATGTCGCTATCTTACGCTCCATCGCAGTTGACGATAAATATATCGCTGAAGCGGCAAAACATAATGTTAAAATCTTAAAGAGATCACTTAGTTATACTTCATATTCAGTCGGATTGCTACTAGCGGCAGAATCAAACGATTATAAAAATCTATTTGAAATACTCTCTCCTCTATATAAGTTCAAAAGAACAAAAACTAAAATCTATATCATCCCTGTAAATCAATCTATAATCAGGGCGAATGTAGCTGAACCTGGTAAGCTTGTTAAGCATAAAGGAGAAATTGCTTTTAGGTGGCCAGCAAAAGATGCAAAAATCCTATCTTTTACCTCTGAATATACTACCAAGGGTGATTCATTTCGAAAAGACTTGCAAAAAAGATTTGGGAGTGAATAGTTAGAGTAAAATATAGCTATCTCACTCTATGGCATGCTAGATGACTCAAGTATCAAACGATAATCTCAATGATTATGCTAGCTCAAAATAGTAGATTAAAGCAGCTACAATCGGTTCTATTTAATTTCATATTTGAGAACAGATGCACATCGTGCGATAGATTGATTACTAACGACGCTTTATGTGATAGCTGCCAAAAATCAATAAAACTTACTCCTCCTCAACTTTGCTCAATCTGCGCAGCTCCATTAGAATATCAGTTTAGAATAAGCTCTCGCTATACCCATTTTTGTTTGAAATGTCGAGAGCTCGAGATCCCATTCGATGAAATTCAGACACCATTTGTTTATGAAAATCCATTTAAATCTCTAATTTTAGGATTAAAATTTAAAAATAAGAGAGAACTTGCAACCGAGATTGTGGAGCGCTCCTATAAATATTTCGAACCATTGATAGATGAGCTTGATAATCCAATTATAATTCCAACTCCATTATCATTTCGCAAAATTTTCAGTCGCGGATATAACCATGCATACCTACTTGGATTAGAAGTTGCAAAAAGGGGTAATCTCTCAATTGATTCTCAATCACTAATAAGAAAAAAACATACAAAGCCGCAATTTTCACTATCAAATAAAAATCGGCGCAAAAATGTCAAAGATGCTTTTGCACTAACTCGAACTGACTTGATAAAAAATCGAGATCTTATTCTAGTTGATGATGTCTATACGACCGGCGCAACTATATTTGAATGTGCGAAAGTTTTGCAAAATGGCTCACCGAATACTATTTCGGTTCTTGCCATCTGTAGATCAATCTAAATAGTAATTAAATTTTTGCAAGCTTGGCAATCTTCAATCTGAGCGCATTAAGATTAATAAAACCTTCTGCCTCTTGCTGATTGTAGACATCATCATCTTCAAAAGTTGAAAATCGTTGATCGTATAGACTATTATTAGACGATCTGCCACGGATGATTACATTCCCTTTATAAAGTGCGATCAGAGCTTGACCTGTTACATTCTCTTGAGTTTTATCAATAAAAGCTTGCAATGCTTCTCGCTCTGGCGAAAACCAAAATCCGTTATATATCATTCTGGCGTATTCTGGGATTAGTGTGTCACGCAGTCGCATCACTTCTCGATCTAATGTTATAGACTCGAGCGCACGATGCGCTTGATGTAAAATAGTCCCACCTGGCGTTTCATAGACACCACGAGACTTCATCCCAACAAATCTATTCTCTACAATGTCAGCCCGCCCAATACCATTTTCACTTCCGAGTTGATTTAACTTCATAAGTAATTGAGCCGGTGTAAGCTTTTCACCATTAAGCTTGACAGGATTTCCAGCTTCATAATCAATTGTTATCAGGCTCTCTTTATCGATCGCATCTTTTGGTGATTTAGTCAGTACAAACATATCTTCAGGTGGCGGATTAGATGGATCTTCTAGTAGCCCACCCTCAAACGATATATGAAATAAATTTCGATCCATCGACCATGGTTTTTCTTTGGTCACAGGAGCATCTATCCCCCACTTCATTGCATAATCAATCGCAGCTTCACGAGATTTAATCTCCCACTCACGCCATGGTGCGATAATCTTAATCTTTGGATTTAACGCTTGATATGCTAACTCAAATCGAACCTGATCGTTCCCTTTCCCTGTCGACCCGTGGCTAACCCCATCGCAACCTTCTTCTTTTGCAATCTCAATTTGTGCTTTTGCGATTAATGGACGTGCAATCGCAGTCCCTAATAGATAGTCGGTTTCATATCTGGCAGAGCCTCTGAGCATTGGGTAAACAAATTCTTCTACAAACTGATCCTTCAGATCTTTCACTATTAACCTACTTGCACCGGCTGATAGAGCTTTTGATTCTAAACCAGTTAGCTCTTCCTCTTGCCCTATATCGGCCGCAAAGCAGATTACTTCACACTTGTAATTTTCAACTAGCCACCGAACTATAACAGATGTATCTAATCCACCTGAATAGGCAAGCAACACACGTTTCACAACTTTTTCCATATAGCACCAAAAATATTTTAGGTTGTTAATTATAAACTAAACTCTCTATCATTCAACATTTGTTCAATTTAAGACTTTATGCTATATTGCGCATTACTGAATATGAAAAATTTTCTTGTTATCCTTGATAAGGTATTTTTTAAGCTAGTTGGGTTATTTTTCGGCATAGCAGGTTCGCTATTTATCGTTCGAAATAACAATCTAGAGCTGCTTCTTAGCAATCTACATGGATTAGCTATCCTTGTAATATTTCTATTTATTGCACTCTTTTCAATCATAACTTCTATTAAAGAAATAGTAAGTTATCTTAGATTCGAAAAAATATCTCGTGGAAGTTAAGGGGGAGGCTTCCACGAGATTGAAGTAGAGACCTTCTCTAATGCCAAACTTATAATGCGACCGAGTGATGACTATGAAGATCCGCAAAGCAGTGATTCCGGCCGCCGGCTTCGGCACGCGTTTTCTCCCGGCGACCAAGTCGCAACCCAAGGAGATGCTGCCGATTGTCGATACGCCGACCATTCAGTACGTCGTCGAGGAGGCGGTGGACGCGGGGATTACCGACATCCTGATGGTAATCGGCAAGAGCAAGCGAGCGATCGAGGAGCACTTCTATCGCAATTTTGATCTCGAGCACGAACTGGCGGAGAAGGGCAAGACCGAATTGCTCGAGCAAATTTCGAGGATTTCGCACCTGGCGAACATTCACTTCATCTGGCAGAAGGAGCTCAATGGTCTGGGCGATGCGGTCTCTTACGGACGCAGCTACGTTGGCAACGAGCCCTTTGCGCTGCTGCTGGGAGATACCGTGCACACCACCACAGACAGCACGCGTTCCCTGACTCGCCAGCTCATAGAAATCTACGAGGAGCACG
>JBLYYQ010000019.1:0-9373 GCA_048550035.1 Nitrospinota bacterium | reverse complement strand
TCTGTGGCTCCCACACTTATTAAGACTGATTCTAATTAACATTTTTTTATCTAACTTAGGGTACAAGCCTTATCATTTAACTTCTAAATTGGTTCAAATCTAAATCTTAGTACAATTTTAACTGATTTTCTGACTATCAAGTTAGGGGAGAATCTGCTCATTATTCGGCATTGAAAGAGCGACCCATCGGTGAATATTGTAGAATAGAAAGTTTGCTATTGAAACTACTCCTACGATATGTCAGAATCTACTTATTTCGTTATTAAATTAAAAGCTGAGCATTTGTTAATGGCTCGCTGGCACTATTTATTTTAATTCTATATACTAGATATTCGAAAATGGATATATCTCGACGCAAACTGATTCTTGTAGCAGGAGTATTAGCAGGTTCTGTAACTTTTCCGCTCTCTTCTTTGGTTTTAGCAAAAAGGAACTCTTTACAAAGGTACGAGTGGAGTGGAATTGTACTAGGAGCAGAAGCTTCTATCTCTATCTATCATTATGACAAAGATAGAGCACGCGACATAATCAATAGATCTGTATTGGAGATCACCAGATTAGAAAAGATATTTAGCCTCTATAATGAGGATTCAGACCTATCTAGATTAAACAAAGATGGAGTTCTATATAATCCTAAAACTGAACTTCTCAATCTTATCAATCTATCTCGGTACTATGGCGCCATGACCTGCGGTCGCTTTGATATAACTGTGCAGCCGCTCTGGGAGTTCTTCAATGCAAATAGAGATCAGTTAGCAACCGTTGATACTAGCTCTGCAAGAGAGTTAGTCGATTATAAAATGATAAGCGCCGACCCACATCAAATAAGATTTGCGAAAAATGGAATGAAGATAACGCTAAATGGTATAGCTCAAGGATATATAACCGACAGGATAATCCACCTATTGATGGCAGATAATCTTAAAGCTGTAATGGTCAACCTAGGAGAACTAAGATCAATAGGTAGCCATGATGCTGAGATATTAAACCCTAACAGAAGTAATATAAAAATCAACTTAAAGGATAAGGCTATCGCAACATCTGGTGGCTACGGGATGAAGTTTGATAAGAAATTCAGCCATATAATAGATCCGATGATGGAGACTGATAGCAACATAGATTATACAAGCGTTTCTGTCATCGCAGATAGTGCTACTATAGCAGATGCGCTATCGACAGCGTTCTACCTAATGCCTCTAAGTGATATAAAAGATGTTTTGCAAAAACTGAACTCTTCTACTGAAGTAATAATCATCGACAACAATGGCAAAGTCATCAAGGTATGAGCGAGGCAGATACCAAGGAAGGCTTGAAACAGATTTTATCAGTCAGCAACCTATCTAAATCTTACGGCAGTAAGACTGTTCTAAAAGATGTTACATTTGAACTAAGAGAGGGTGAATGCCTAGCTATGATAGGTTACAATGGCGCAGGCAAAACAACACTATTGAAAATAGTTTTAGGGCTAGCAAAACAGCAATCAGGCGAAGTAAAATTTTTTGGAAAAGAGAAATTAGATGATAATGTAAAGCAGCATATCGGTTACCTCCCTGAAGATATCACTTTTTATAATTATATGACAGGGTATGAAGTCCTCAAATTCTATACAAAACTGAAAGAAGCTAATGTAGATGATATACCGAGACTAATAGAGTTAGTATCCCTAACAGATGCGACAAATATAAAGGTAAAAAATTATTCCAAAGGTATGCGTCAAAGACTTGGATTAGCTCAAGCGCTAATCGGTGATATCAAACTACTGTTTCTGGATGAACCTACAACCGGTCTTGATCCTCTAGGGAGGCAGATCCTCTTTTCGATAATTAACAATCTAAGGGAAAACGGTACCGCGATAGTAATAATTTCGCACATGCTAGCAGAGATAGAGGAGAATGTTGATCAATTATTGGTTCTGAATATCGACTCTATCTAAAAACTACCTGTAGGTTTTAGCACGGATTTATACGGTATCTCCATATCAGAGCTGGCGGTGATAGCCAGTCAATATCGATCCTTAAAATGGTGGCAATCAGCAAAATAAGGAAAGAATAGCCAATGAAAATTAGACTTAAAAGTATGACGGCTAAAATAGGATCTGACACTCCGAGCGTTAATGGTACTTTAAGGATCAGATATGAGCAAATAGATTCATCAATTGATACAAGCAGATCTTGACAAAAATTCACTTCTTGATAAACTAACGGTGGTTATGAGCACTATTGATAATAATTTCGGCAGCACCACTATCAAGATTTATATTAGAAATGAATGAAAAACTAGAGCAGCGAAGCTTTCATAGGATAGATCGCCTTCCTCCTTATATGTTAGCAGAGGTAACAAAACTAAAGCTAACAGCAAGGCAACAAGGTCAAGATATCATCGACTTTGGCATGGGTAATCCAGATAGCCCGACTCCCCCTCATATTGTTGAGAAGCTAGTTGAAACAGCAAGGAAGCCTCATAATCATCGCTATTCTGCGAGTCGTGGAATTACAAAATTGCGGCATGCCATTTGCGATTGGTATCAGCGTCGATTTGATGTCGATCTTGATCCTGAAACAGAATCGATCGTTACAATCGGTAGTAAAGAAGGTCTGTCTCATTTGATTTTGGCAGTGGTTTCACCTGGTGACTCTGTTTTAACTCCGAGCCCGACTTACTCTATTCATACATATGCAGTAATTATTGCCAATGGTGATGTCATTAATGTTCCAATTGGTGATAATGAAGATTTTTTTACGAATCTTACAACTGCTTTTGAGCGTACTTGGCCAAAACCAAAAGCGATGTTACTAAATTTTCCTGCTAACCCGACAACAGTCTGCGTTGATCTACCATTTTTTGAGCGTGTGATCGAGTTTGCTAAGAAGCATAATATAATAGTGATCCATGATATTGCTTATGCTGAGATTGCATTTGACGGCTATAAACCACCTTCAATATTACAGGTCAAAGGAGCAAAAGATTTGGCAGTCGAGACCTATTCGCTCTCTAAGACATACTCAATGCCAGGATGGCGTGTAGGATTTGTTTGCGGTGCTAAGCATATTGTTAACGCATTGCAACGGATTAAAGGTTATCTTGACTACGGGATGTTTCAGCCGATTCAGATTGCAAGTATTATTGCACTCAATGGTCCACAAGATTGTGTAGCTCAAATATGTCAAACATATAAAAGCAGACGAGATACTCTAATTAGTGGATTAGATAGAATTAACTGGCATGTCGTGCCACCAAAGGCAACGATGTTTGTCTGGGCAGAGATACCAGAAGATCTGCAACATTTGGGCTCAATTGAGTTTTCGAAGCGATTGTTGATAGATGGTAAGGTTGCTGTTTCACCAGGGATAGGATTTGGAACCGATGGTGATAAATTTATTCGATTTGCATTAGTTGAAAATGAGCAGCGTACAAATCAAGCGGTACGAGGTATCCGCCATGCTCTATCTGCGATGCGTAAGCAAACCTAGTAATGAAAACTCTCAACATAGGATTAATAGGGCTTGGAGTTGTCGGCACTGGTCTAGTGCGGATAGTGAATGCTAATCAACAGTTACTACAAGAAAAAATCGGCGCCAAGCTCAATATTGCAATGATCGGAGTCAAAGATATAGATAAGAAGCGTGATATTGAAACTGGATCTGCGATTATTACAACCGATTTTAATGAGATCATCAATAATGAAAAGATCGATATCATAGTCGAATTAGTAGGTGGGATTGAACCAGCATTAACCATAGCAACTGCTACATTGAAAAAGAAACTCCCGCTGGTTACTGCTAATAAAGCATTGCTGGCAGCTTGCTCTACAGAGATATTTACGCTTGCCAACGAAGTGCAAAGACCAGTCTTATATGAAGCTGCAGTAGCTGGCGTAATCCCGATAATCCGCTCACTCTCCTTTTCATTTGCAGCAGAAGAGCTAACAGCTATGTATGGAATAGTAAATGGTACTTGCAACTATGTTTTAACGCAAATGAGCAAAAAAAATTCATCGTATAAAGATGCCTTAGAAGATGCAAAACAGCTCGGATTTGCAGAATCAGATCCGACTCTAGATGTTAACGGTCAAGACTCTGCTCATAAAATGGCACTCCTAGCATCAATTGGATATAATCGAACTATTGATTGTTCGAAAATCTATGTCGAAGGGATTGAGAATATTGAACTGATCGATATTGAAATCGCATCTGAATTTAATATGACATTAAAGCTCTTTGGAATCGCACAAAAGGTAGGCGACGACTATCTCGATATTCGTGTTCACCCTGCAATGGCGCCATTAGATCACCCGATTGCAAATATTGATGGATCACTAAATGCAATTAGTCTCAATGGCAAATTTATTGGTCAAAACTTACTAGTTGGACCTGGCGCTGGAAGCAATCCGACCGCATCTGCAGTACTAGGTGATATCATTGAGATCGCGAATGGAATCAGCAAATCTAATGGAAATAAGTATCTGCTAGGTAGTCGACATGCAATAACAAAATCGGCAAAAATATTACCTATCGAGCAGATTCAATCTGAATACTATATTAGATTTCAGGTTCCAGATCGACCAGGTGCGCTTGCAAGTTTGACTAAACCGCTTGGTGAACATAACATCTCTGTTGAGTCGATGATACAGCGAGGTCGAGAATATAATCGTCCGGTATCTGTTGTCTTGACAACACATACTGCATCTGAAAAAGACCTTAATCTAGCATTGAGCAAGATTGAGAAAAGTAAACTATTACTACAAAAACCAGTTGTAATTAGAATGTTAATGTAGAAAACGATCTCTTATCAAGATTCAAGAGAAGTTAGTTTGATTATTCAAAGTTTTTGAAATCAGATGGCCTTATGTTTTCAATCCAATGTTTAAACTGCTCTTTTTCTTCATCAGTCGCGTTGGCGCTATCTTGAGGTTTAATGCTTGTCGCAGACTCTAGTAGTACTTTACTAACATAAATCGGGCATTGAGCTCTAATCGCAATTGCAATTGCATCTGATGGACGAGCATCAATCGAAATATTTTTGCCATTCATATTAAGTTCTAGTACGGCATAGAAAGTATTTTCTTCTAATGAGTTTACAAATACCTCTGTAATAGTGGCGCCTAAATGATCGATAATACTTTTTAGCAGATCATGAGTCATAGGACGTGGCATCTTGAGCTTCTCAATCTCAGTTGCAATTGCAGTTGCCTCACTATATCCAACCCAAATTGGTAGTGACTTATCACTTTGATTATCTTTCAGAAATAGTATCGGACTATTAGATAATGGATCAATCGCTAGCCCTTCAATATCTACTCTGACTTTATTTGGTGCATCATCCATATATTAGACAAGATTGCTAAGGTAAGGTGAATCTTGCACTATCAATTTACCTATGAGTCTTCCTTTCTCTTTTCCTTTTATAGTAACTGATATAAACTGATCTGTAAAGTCACTCTCTAACTGAACGATCCCTTTTATGTTATTAGCAAGGCGCATATTGTAACTGTTTCCACCTTTCTTACTTGCCCCTTCAATCAAAACAACCTCATTTCTGCCAATAAAGTTATCGAGACGATGACCATATTGCTCCTTTTGCAAATTCCATATCTCTTGGAAGCGCTCTTTTGAAAGTTCAGCCGGCACTGAATCGGTATAACTTGCGGCAAGAGTATTACTCCGTTTAGAATAGATAAACAGATAGATACTATGAAAGCTTAGTTGTACGATAGCATCTAGAGTCGACTTGTGATCAGAGCTAGTTTCGCCAGGGAACCCAACTATAAAGTCAGAAGTAATTGTTATATCAGGTATGGCATTTCGCAACTTTGCAATCTTTTGGCTATATTGCTCTATCGTATATCCTCGCTTCATCCGTTTCAAGATTCTATTCGAGCCAGATTGAAGCGGTAGATGAATAGAAGGACAAATAGAAGGATAAGTTGCCATTACATCAATTAACTCATCAGAGAGATCTTTCGGATGTGATGTGATAAATCTTATCCATGGGATAGTAGTTTCTGTTGCAATTCGCTTAAGTAAGTTAGGGAAATCAGCCCCGTTTTTAGATCCTCGACCATAACTATTAACATTCTGACCCAACAGCCATACCTCTTTCGTATTATTTTGTTCTAGAAGCTTAATATCGCTTAAAATTGTATTAATATCCCTACTCTCTTCTGATCCACGAAGAGATGGAACAATACAATATGAGCAACTGTTATCACACCCTCTCATAATAGCAACATAAGCTGTGACACCAGATCCGCGACGAACGTTAAGCTGATCGTAATCGCCCTCGTTATCAATATTAACTTGTCGACGCTCTGTTTTGATAAATTCAGCTAGAATCTCCTTAAACGCTGGGAGTGCCTTAGTACCAACTACAATATCGGCAACTGAGCTTTCTTTGAAAAAGTTATGACCTAGCTCCTGTGCAAGACAACCTGTCACAGCAACGATTAACTGACTATTATTAGCTTTTAATACTGCAAGGCGATTTAGAGTAGCAAATAATCTGTTTGCCGCTTTTTCTCGAACAGAGCAACTTGTGATAATTATAAGATCTGCTTCATTCTGATTTGCTGTGATATCATACTCATCTGCTAACATTCCAGATAACCATTCAAAATCAGACAAGTTCATCTGACATCCGAGTATGATCGGAAATAGTTTCTTACTCATAAGCCAATTATACGCTTAATAGCAGTGCAATCTTCAGTTATTTTTAATTTGTACAAATTATAGCCATAGCTTATAATCTATAGATAATCAAGATTATGAGTTAAAATTAACGATTATTTTAGAGAAATTATAAAAATATGTTGAAAACGGCTATAACAAATTTTATCTAACTTATGAGAATAATTATAGAGTGCAAAAGTGAAAATAGATCCGACGAGAATAGAGGTTCCAAACAAAGAGATTGAGCGGATTGCAACTGAGTTTGGTTGCTCTAAAGAAGAAGCGTTAAAAGCATTTATATCTGCATCAGCTCTTGCAACCGAAACATTTAATGAATCAATAAATCAGCAGTTAAAGGAGAGTGATGGCGAGAAAGCTACTCCGAAATTAAAAACATATACTCCACGAGAGATTAAGGCATATCTTGATCGATTTATTATAGGTCAGGAAGATTATAAGAAGCGATTATCGATTGCGGCCGCATACCATTTTGCAGTTGTAAAAGCATTAAGAGATAATGGATTAAAAGAGTTAAAAGTTAAACGTTTCAGAAAGAAGAATACTCTTATTTGCGGTCCATCTGGCTCTGGCAAGACATATAGTGCAGAAATTTTAGGCGATTTCTTAGATGCCCCAACCTTAACGATCGATTCGACAGATTATACCGAAGCTGGCTATGTCGGTAAAAGTTCAGACGATATGATTCGCGAATTAATTCAGATTGCACCTGGTGCGACGAAGTTAGAAAAAGCTGATTTTGTTGAAAAAAATGGTGGAATAATATTTATTGACGAGATTGATAAGAAAGCCAAAGATGGGAAAGTTATAGGTAATGATATTTCGCGTGAAGGTTTTCAACGTGCAGTTCTAAAGTTAATTGAGCGCAAGCATATTATGGTTGAAGACCCAATGTCGCCTGCTGGTCAACTCCAAGGTTTAATTGACAAGCAACAAGCTACTGATTCTAGCAAGCCCAAACCAAAAGGATCAATCTCAACTGAAAACATACTCTTTATACTTGGCGGTTCATTTGCCAGAATGGATAATGATCTAGAATCGCTCATCAAAAAGAGACTAGAGCGAGGCGAGTTAAGGACTGGAGAAGATGGATCGGTAACAATACGAGGATTTGTAAGCGCAGCAACAACAGATAAAACAGCAAATATCAAAAACTTTTTTAAATATGCTGAGGCTGATGATTACATTCAGTTTGGCTTAATTCCAGAGCTAGTAGGTCGAGCTCCGGTTAAAACCTACGTTAATCCCCTTTCAAAAAATGATCTACTAAGAATCATGACTGAAACAGAAGATTCAATTGTTGCACAATATCAGTTTGAGTTTTCTATATTTGGCATAGAATTAACATTTGATAGTGATGCGCTCGAATGGATTGCACAAAAAGCTGAGAACAAAAGGACTGGTGCGAGAGCATTAATATCTGTTTTTGAAACTCTTCTAACCGATTTCCAATATGAGCTACCTGGTCGCAAAATTAAAGTAGTCAAGGTAACAAAAGAGATATGTGAATCACCAAAAGATGCTCTACTTGCAATCTTAGAGCTCTCTCCATTTGAGGACTTCATCAGCAAAGTTAAAAACGATCATGGGATTGAGCTAATCATTGAAGAGCCTCTCCGGAATAAAATTGTAGAGTTTGCAAAAAAGAATAATCTACAAGTATCAGCTGCAATTGAGCAAAAGCTCAAAAATGTTGCAGTCTTAAACTATATGGATGTTGATACTCCATTCAAGATTGAAGAAAAAGTTTTAAACGATCCTAACTATTTTGACAACCTATTCGTAAAATGGCATCAAGATAAACTTAATAGCATTAATCTAGACCAAAAAGCCTTACCTTGAAATGGTTTTAGAATAATAGCTTAACGCTGCCCTCGTAGCTCAGTAGGATAGAGCACTCGATTCCTAATCGAGGGGCCACAGGTTCGAATCCTGTCGAGGGTACCATTTATAATTTACGAAACTAATAGGACGATTTATGATAAATGAAAAAATTAGATGTGGCTGGGTCAACAAAGCCAATAAGCTATATATAGATTACCATGATAAAGAGTGGGGTCTCCCATGTCATGACGATCGGTTACATTTTGAGATGCTCTCACTAGAAGGTGCGCAAGCTGGACTTAGTTGGGAGGCAGTCTTGAAAAAAAGAGATGCCTATAAAAAGCTCTTCTATAACTTCGAGCCAGAGAAAGTTGCTAAGATGAGTGATAAGCAATTAGAATCTTTACTATCAAACAGTGCAATAATAAGAAACCGCCTAAAGGTGTTTTCAGTTCGTAAAAATGCCATTGTTTATCAACAGATCCAAGAAGAGTATGAAAGTTTCGATAAATATATATGGCGATTTGCAAATAATAGTTCAATCCAAAATTGCTGGAAAAATATTAGTGAGATTCCATCGTCCACAAAAGAGAGTAGTGCAATCGGATTGGATCTTAAAAAAAGAGGGATGAGTTTTGTTGGTGAAACTATCATTTATGCCTATATGCAAGCTACTGGACTAGTGAACGACCATCTAATCGACTGCTTCCGCTATAACGAGCTTAAAGCTTAACTGCTAGCGGTAGTTTGCTAATGTGTGAGGCTCGTTGATATTGATAAAACTTTTCAGTTTCGGATCGATTGCTAAAAGTTGGTGCTCAAGTAATATTTTGCGGTTAAGATTTTTTCTAAATCTATCAAAGTGA
>JBLYYQ010000018.1:0-4220 GCA_048550035.1 Nitrospinota bacterium | reverse complement strand
TATTTTATAAATAGCATACTCCCCCTGGCTCCTAATGAGAGTAAGGGTTGGAAGATTATAGCCGATATTGAACGGAGCCATATAGATCTGCTAAAGCTACGTAAGTTGCTACTTGAGGAGAGCGATATAGATCATATTGTCACCAGCTCAATAGCTAGCGGGTCAGATGAGTTGCAGCGTATAATAGGATCTATGGATGGTTTTCAGTTAACATCTGAAGAGAATGTAACCGTACATCATTCTGCTAATGCTTTATTCAACGGTATGCGAGGCGGGGTATTTGATGATCAACATAGAATATGGACTAAAGACTTTATCGCAACAATATTTCATTTCAACAAACCTCTTTATAAAGAACATCAACCCTTTTTTAAAAATTTGCCTAAAAGGATAGAGTTTACTGAACTACTTACTTTGATAAAAGGAGAGTCTGACCTTAGATTAGAACGTCTATGCTATGAATATCTACCTTTGACATTTGGGCGCCGACATGGCGACCCTAGTCGACCTTGGAATCATTTTGCTATTAAGATAAAAGATGATTATGGTAAGCCAGTTCTTTCATATCAAGGGAATTGGCGGGATATTTTTCAAAATTGGGAAGCTCTGTTACTTAGCTACCCCGAATTCATTGAAAATGTCATTGCAAAATTTGTTAACGCGACTACTGTTGATGGATACAATCCTTATAGGATCACCAAAGAAGGGATCGACTGGGAGGTTGTCGATCCTGAAGATATATGGAGTTATATAGGATATTGGGGAGATCACCAGATTATTTATCTTCTAAAACTTCTTGAACTTTCTAACAGCTTTCATCCTGACAAACTTAAAAAGTTGTTATATCATTCAATTTTTTCTTATGCCAATGTTCCTTATAGGATTAAGCCGTTTGAAGATTTACTTAAAAACTCTAAAGATACAGTTGAATACGATCATCTGTTAGCTGACAAGATTGAGCAACAAGTATCAACTATAGGGGCTGATGGCAAGTTGTTGTTGGATGATAACTTAGATGTATACCTAGTTAATCTAACTGAAAAGTTGATAGTTCCTTTTTTAAGCAAGTTAAGTAACCTTGTTCCTGCAGGTGGTATCTGGTTAAACACACAGCGCCCTGAGTGGAATGATGCCAATAATGCTTTAGCCGGACAAGGATTGTCGATGGTAACACTCTATTATCTTCGTCGCTATGTTACCTTTATGCAACATCTCCTAAAAGATGAATCCCAAACTGTTATCCTCTCATATGAAGTCAACCTATGGCTGGTTGAAACGGCAGATATCTTAAAGGATATTTCCCCGCTGATAGAAAAAGGTACGCTTAGTACTAAAGAACAGTTTAAGATTCTCAAAAAGCTAGGAGAAGCAGCAGAGAGATACCGCAAGTCGGTTTACACGCAAGAATCATTTAGCAAAAAAACCTCACAGAATATGACCTCAATTAGAGCTTGCTTGATAGATGCATTAAAGCTGATTGATTATAGTATTAGTCTTAACCAACGCTCAGACGGTCTCTACCATGCTTACAATATCTTCAGTGTAGAGAAAGATGAGATTCAGATTGATAATCTATATCTGATGCTAGAAGGTCAGGTAGCTCTGCTTAGTTCTGGTGCTATCGATACGATGCAGGCAATTAATATCTTAGAGGCTCTTTTTAAAACTGATCTTTACAGAGATAACCAGCGTAGTTTTATGCTCTACCCAGATAAAGATCTAGTCGGGTTTCTAGAAAAAAATAGGATTAGCAGCCAAGATATTCCCGACATTACTTCTTTACACTCTATGATAGAAAATGGTGACGAAACCATTCTAATTCGTGATGTTGATGGTTTCTATCGATTCAATGCTAATATTACAAGCCATCCAGATCTAGATACTAATCTTTCTTCGTTGGAAGATGTTTATGGAAAGGATGTTATTTGCAAACTTCGCAAACCTTTGCATACTCTCTATGAAAATCTGTTCAAGCATAAAAAATTTACCGGACGTTCAGGTGGAATGTTTGGGTTTGAAGGGTTAGGCTGCATCTATTGGCATATGGTATCTAAACTGCTTCTTGCTGTTCAGGAGCTATTCTTTAAAGCAATCGATGAAGGTGCTAAGGATACTGTTTGTAATCATCTTGGAAAACTATACTATCATGTGCGAGAAGGGATCGGCTTTAATAAAACTCCATCTGAGTATGGTGCTTTCCCCACAGACCCTTACTCGCACACACCAAGACATACAGGAGCTCAGCAGCCAGGGATGACAGGACAAGTAAAAGAAGAGATTATAACAAGATTCGGAGAGTTAGGAATTAAAGTTGTAGATGGGAAAGTTATATTTCAACCAAGATTGCTTAGAGTATCTGAGTTTATTGATAAGTCAGATACCTTTAGATATTTAGATGTTTCAGGTAACTGGCAAGAGCTTATCGTTCCCTCAAAAGGAGTTGCATTCACTTGGTGCCAGGTTCCGATAATCTACCTGCTAGATGAGAATAGTTCGCCATCTTTAAAGATCAAATATAAAGATAGTGATGAACAACTAACGAATAGATTGGAATTATCAGCTAAGATGAGCTCTGAGATCTTTAATCGTACAGGAAAGATAGAAAAGATTACTATAACTTTAGGTCGTAAGTTTTTGTACGATGAGAAGGTGGCTAATTGACTTTCTATGAGATTGCAATCACTATCTACTATTAGATCAAAGAGTATAGCGTTTGGGAAAACGTCTAAAAGGAGAGTAAATATTTCATAAGTAGCATCAATTAAATTACACCATCAAAGTTTACTTAAGGCTAAAATCAGACCACTGCTTTTTTTATTAACCTCGTACAGCTTTCTCTAATTGCAAGGGATGCAGCAAGTGTAATATGTCGATATTCAGGCTTCTTTCCTTGAATTAATCCCTCTAGCATGTCAAAAGCACTTTTTGCTATTTTATCAATAGGGGCTACTATAGTTGTCAATGCAGGAACAATTTGCGACGCTACCTCAATGTTGTCAAATCCGACTATACTAATATCTTCAGGAATATTAAATCCCTCCTGCTTTAGTTTTTTTATTGCACCAAGAGCCATTGAATCGTTAGCACAGATAATGGCAGTAGGTAATTCATCTAGCGATATAAAATATTTGGCACCACTAGTTCCTGCTTCATAAGAATAGTTACCACGATAGATAAGTGATTTATCTAGTTTAATACTATTTTTATTCAAGCCATAAAAATAACCAGCATACCTATGTTTACCAATACTAGAATCCTCAAGACCTGTTATAAATCCGATTCTCTTATGTCCAAGAGAGCAGATATAATCTACTGCTTCAACATCTGCATTAAAATTATCAATGACAACTGACGGGATCGTTTTATCCTTAGAGCTATTATCTATAACAACAACAGGAACACGAAGTTTCATCTCCATAATGGCATCTTCTACTCTTGGAAAACAGGTTGCAATAACTCCATCTAGTTTTAGTAATATCTTGCATAGTCTGTTTTCATCAACATCTGAAAAGTATGTAACAGAATAATCATTTTTTGCTGCTTCTTTTTCTATTGCATTAAAGATAAGTGAATAATAAGGGCTAGATATTCCAGATTCAATGCCACTATCTAAAAAATAACCGATTGTTTTTGTTCTCTTTGCTCCTCTGTTTTCATTATTGACAAATGATCCTTTGGTTGGAATTTTGTATAAAATCCCTTCTGCGGTGAGATTGTCGACAGCTTTGCGTACGGTCATATATGAAAAGCCCAACTGATCAGCTAGTGTACGTTCGCCTGGGAGCTTATCTCTAAATTTGTGATCTTTGATAGCCTGTTTTATATAGTTTTTAGCAAGAATATATTTAGGAACAGGTCTCTTCATAAGTATTCACTTTATGTTATTTTTGAAATCACCAGTAAACCGAAAATATCTCTACTGAAGTTATATTGTATCCGTTATACATTATCAACTAAACATTGAAGATTTTTTATAGTTAACAATATATATCTAGATAATTCTAATAAAAACAAGATCCATAATAGGGTGATTCTCAAAGAGCATAGCTATTTTATCACCATCTCTCTTAGATCGCTGCTGATAGGGAGTTTATATTGAATACTGATAAAATGATCCTCCTACATTTTCTCTACTGGCGAATAAAAGAATAGGTGCATCTCTTTCCTAAGAATTTCTAGGCTGATCTATTTTATTGCAGCTACTTTTAAAAGGATCGTAT
>JBLYYQ010000017.1:0-3286 GCA_048550035.1 Nitrospinota bacterium | reverse complement strand
TTTCAATAAGAGGAGCTCTTCACCGAACATAGTAATTGCTTTATCGATAACCATCTTAGCTTTCTCATACTCGGTTGCACTTAAATAGTCATCCGCAAGCTCCACATATCCTAAGATATTAGTAGATTCTGCTAAAATCAGTTTCTTGTGAGAGGCAATTGCCTGATCGATTAATCCAGCTTCCCTTAGCTTTTTGCCTACTAAAAGTAATGCTCGGCTACTATTCTTAGCTAACCTTGCCCCTTTCTGGTATTTTTTTATTGCTTTGCGACTGTATCCTAACTGTTCATACTCGTTTGCAACCTTAAATAGTTCTTCACTTTTTAATAGGTTGCGTCTCTTTATATTTGCTGGTCCATTAGCGATCAGATCGCGTAAAAATCCAAATATATCAAATAGGATAAAAAAGAAAACACCTGCAACAAATCCAACCGTTACAAGTGCTGCTATTGACAAAGTCAAGCTTAATTGAGGGTAATATACAAACTCTATCTGACTACTATTTAGCCAAGAGATATAGACAATAATTGCAAATGCGATACCTGTAAATAGTATTACCCTCGCTGGTATCACTGCTCAGCGCTCCCTTCAAGTAACTCTTGACATTCAATACAGTAAGGGGCATATGGCAGCAGATCTAAGCGCTTGCTTGAAATAGCTCTTCCACACTCAACACAATCACCATACTCATTATTGTCGATCCTATCTAATGCCTCATTGATTAAGACTACTATCTCTCGTTGCTTTGCGCCATATTCTAAAACTACTCTACGATTTGTCGTACGGCTAGCTTCATCATTCATATCTGCAACCTCTTCTCCAAACTCTTCATTGCTCAATGAAATCGTCCGGTCTAGTGCCTTGATATACTTTGCCCTTATAGCCTTTAATCGCTCTGCATAAACCTCTGCCTCACTAGCTTTCACTTGCAATCACCCATTAGAATCTAGATTTGAAATATCGCAATCTTTAACCTCTAACCAATGACTATCTAAATCATAATAGTCACGCGCCTCTTTCAAAAATACATGGATTACTATATCTGACCCATCTAGCAATATCCAACGACCGTTAGCTCTACCTTCAATATGATACTCTTTAACATTAAGCAATCTTAACTTGGCTTCAACCGCATCTATCAATATTGACGCCTGAATAGTCGAGTTTGCACTAGCAATAAGGAAAAAATCGGCAATGTCTGTATAACCTCGCAGATCTTTTGCCACAATATCAAACCCCTTTTTATCATTCAATGCTTCATAGCAAATCGCAAGCTTCTTCTCAGATGAGACAATATCTTTATTATTTTTTGTAATCATTAATTTTTATTCTTGATAATTTTAGTTTCTATATATTCTACAACAGATAGAGGTGATAAGTATCTTACCGACTCTTGTTTCTCTAATTTTTGACATATCGCTGTCGATGATATGTCAAGCCTTGAAACATTAACAACCTTGATGCTACCACCATATTCACCACTACATGGAATCTGAAATTTAGATTTAGTTCCTAACTCTGATCCCATCTTTTGTAAGCTGTTATCACTTATGAAGCTATCAACATTGATATACTCTATAATACCACTACTATCTATACCAGCACGAGTCATAACAATAAAGTTATAATTAGTTAATAATTTCATTGCATCTTTCCAGCTCTTGATCTCTCTTACTGTATCAATCCCTAATATGAAAAAAAATTGATCGTTAGAGCTATTTACGAAATGGGACATAGTATCTATAGTATAGCTTTTACCAGCTCGTTTAATCTCAAGATCAGAAACCTCTATCAGATTATCATTAGCTGTAGCAAGTTTTGCCATATTGAATCTATCTTTGGCGCTAAACAGAATCTGATCACTCTTATGAGGAGGGCGAGCTGCGACAACTAAAATGATCTTATCTAATGACTCACTAGCTGCAACTTCATGAAGGCTATTTAAATGTCCATTATGTATCGGACTAAATGAGCCACCAAATATTCCAATCCGCATATCTACTCTATCTACCCTCGAATTTGGCCGTCACCAAATACAATCCATTTCTTGGATGTTAGATCTGTGATACCCATCGGACCTCGGCAATGGAGCTTCTGCGTACTGATCCCAACCTCAGCACCTAATCCTAATTCGCTCCCATCATTAAATCTTGTCGATGCATTTACTAACACTACAGAGCTGTCCACCTCTTTTAAAAATTTAAATGCTTCTGCATGGCTTTCTGTCACAATAGACTCTGTATGGAGTGAACCATGAGTCGCTATATGTTTAATAGCTTCGTCGGTATCTTTTACTATTTTCAATGATAAAATCATATCTAGCCACTCTTGATCGAAATCCGAGTCTACTGCCGGCTCTAAAGTCGGAATAATCTCTAACGATCGCTTGCAGCCTTTCACTCGTACTCCTTTTGCTAGTAATGGATCGATAATTCCCTTCAAGTGTCTCCTAGCAAACTCTTCATTAACTAACAGAGTTTCGAGCGCATTACAGACCGATGGGCGATCTGTCTTACTATTTACTACGATCGATTCTGCCATCTTTACATCTGCTGAGCTTGCTATATAAAGATGACATAGACCTCGATCATGTTTTACCATCGGGATGGATGAATTTTTTGATACAAACTCAATAAATTCATAGCTGCCACGAGGCATAATAATATCGATATATTTATCTAGCTTTAACATTGCCAATGTCGCCTCTCGCTCTGTGAAAGGGATTAGTTGAACAGATGTTTCTGGTGCTAAACTCCCTTTTGTGGCATCTGATAAAATTTTTGCGATTATCTGATTTGAATGAAACGCTTCCTTGCCACCTTTTAATATTATAGCATTCCCACTTTTCAAACAGAGGGCAGTTGCATCTGAAGTTACATTAGGGCGCGATTCATAAATTAGCCCTACAACCCCAAGTGGCACTTGCATCTTCCCTACTAGTAGATTGTTTGGACGTTTCTTCATCTCCCCTAGCAAACCTACAGGGTCATCTGCCTTTGATATCTCTTCTATCGATAACGCCATCTGTTTGATTCTTGATTCTGTTAAAAGTAGACGATCTATTAGTCCAGCTGAAAGATTGGATCGTTCTCCATTTTCTACATCTATTCTATTAGCAGATAGTATTTCAGATTGACGGTTCAGCAAGGCTTTACTCATCTTTATTAGTAACTCGTTTTTCTGATTAGAATCTAGCTTTGCCATAATACGGGCGGCTCCCCTTGCATTTTTCCCAATCTCTAATAGCGTAACTTCAATTTTGTTTAGATCGCTCTCATTTTTCATC
>JBLYYQ010000016.1:0-9637 GCA_048550035.1 Nitrospinota bacterium | reverse complement strand
CCCTGATCCAATCCCAAAATTCCAAAATTGAACCTTTTTCTGGTTTCTCTTGCTCTATTCAACGCTTCCTGATCTTGGGGTGTCTCAACAATATCAGCAGTTGGGGTGACATTCTTTCCACCCATAACTTCTGCTATCTCAAGAAGTGATTTCGCTCTTTCTGGAGTGGTATTGAAAAACTCTCTGCTTTGACGAATACGACAATCGTCTAACCCTTGATGCATCTTATCCTCAATCACAGATGCATCTGGAACTTCTACTGCATAATAACACTCAAAAGGTAACGCTACGCTGGTGTTGTCTAATTGCTTGATACGCTGTTCAAGGTTTTCAGTAATGCCGATCTTGATGGTGTCAGGCATAAATACTCCCTCAATACTTCTGCTTATCCGCTATCACACCACGCACGCCGCCCCGTGGTTCCTCCACATCACCGTTGCGTCTTGGAATTAGATGCGTGTGACAGTGCATAACCGTTTGCCCTGCATCCTCACCAACATTGTTACCAACATTGAAACCAGTAACGTTTTCATCGTTATCCATGATTGCTTTTCTGCGTTCTTCCAGTAGTTGCTGTATTGCATTTCGTTCTGGTTGATGCAGTCCAAAATAGTCTGAGACATGACGCTTTGGGATAATGAGTGTGTGCTGTTCTGTTACAGGACATGCATCAAGGATTGCATATGCCAGTTCATTCTCTGCAATCACTCGTTCTTTTGGAATCTCACAAAAGATGCATCCGCTTTCACGGTGCTCATAGGACTTATTGATTTCACGAAAGTCTGTGTCATCTCTATCGCGCTTCATTGCGTTACAGGAATAACAAAGTGCCTGGAGATTAGATTGATCATCCCCACCGCCACTATTGCGTGGAACGATGTGATCAACTTCTAATGCTTTTTGATCTGCTGATATGCCACAGAGTTCGCATCTGAACTTTGCTCGTTTGAGAATTTCGTATCTCAATGTGCCGGAGATATAACCAGATGATTTCCGCCTGTGACTCCAGACTTTGTCACCACGCTTGTCCAAGAACTCTTCGATCTTGGAGTGACAAAGGTTTATGAGTTCTGAAATCTCACTCTCACTAAGACCATCAAAACCATTCAATGAGTATTAGTTCTTGTCCTTAGAGGTAACACCACGACTTTGAGTGAGAACTTTACCAACCATGTTCTTGGTGATGTGTTCATAATATTCAACTTGAGACACATCATGCCCCAAGAGTGACTTTGCAATCTCTGTAGTTGATGCTGAACCTTGTCTGTTCAGAAGTTCTATCAACATCACTGGTTGATAGATATGAGACATTCTCATCTCATTTAGAATAAAATTGGATAACTCATCAAACTGCTTGGACATACCAAACAGTATGCTGTTTTTTTCTTCTGGTATCCATGTTCGGAAGTAGTAGTTACCGCCAGACTGAGGTGTGGTGTAGATAACACCTTTATCGCCAAGTATTGGAACTTGATTCAAATACGAGTCTGATTGGGTTTTGAACCCTGTCTTATTTTTTGCGTGTTTTGGACGCTTGGAAAGTGATTGCGCTTTCTTTACCAACTCGTGTGCGTCAGTTCTGGTTTTAGTTTTCTGTTTCCTAACTGCCATATTGTTCCAATCTTAGTAACAAGTATAGATAGTTAAGTTATTGATATTATTAACTATTATTTTAATATATCATTCCCACTCAATGGTGCCTGGTGGCTTGCTCGTTATATCATACACCACTCGGTTGATTCCTGATACTTCATTTATGATCCGATTTGCTATCAACGTTAGTAAACTATGGGGTAAATCGGCAGAGTTTGCAGTCATTGCATCTTTACTTTCCACTGCACGAATCGCTAATACATTTTCATATGTTCGTTCATCACCCATTACACCTACCGATTTCACCGGAAGTAATACTCCAAATGCTTGCCAGAGCTTGTCGTAGTAATCTTCTTTTTTTAGCTGATCTAAAATAATCTCATCTGCCATCCGTAAGGTCTTAAGTCTGCTCTCTGTCACCTCACCTAATATTCGGACAGCAAGCCCTGGACCTGGGAATGGATGACGCCATAAAAGCTCTCGATTTATCCCTAACTCTTCTCCAAGGAGCCTGACCTCATCTTTGAAAAGGTGTCGTAGTGGCTCTAGCAGCTCTAAATCTAAATCACTGCCAAGCTCTAAATTATGATGAGTCTTGATCACTGCCGATGGACCTTTAGAGCTAGTTGATTCAATAACATCTGGATATAATGTACCTTGTGCTAAAAAAGTGGCGCCTTCTATCTTTCTTGCTTCTTTGCTAAATATTTCAACAAAAGTAGGACCTATGATTTTCCGTTTCGCTTCTGGATCAGTTACCCCTTGAAGCCTACTTAAAAAAATATCGCTAGCATCTATCTTGATAACATTTAGCTTGAAATGTTCTTTGTATCTTCTCATTACTGCATCGGCTTCGCCCGCTCTAAGAAGTCCGTTGTCAACGAAAATTGAGGTCAACTTATTACCGATAGCCTTATCAATCAACTTTGCTGCTACTGATGAATCAACACCACCTGATAATGCCAAGATAACTTTTGAATCTTTCACCTTAGAACGGATTAACTCTACCTGTTCATCAATAAAAGAGCCAACAGTCCAGTTAGAACCTGCACCACAAATTTTATGAACAAAATTACTTACAATCTTAAGACCATTTACTGTATGTGCAACTTCAGGATGAAACTGTAGCCCATAAATGGGGTAATCCTTACTCTTGAATGCTGCTATTAGCGCAGAGTCGGTCTGACCTATCAGCTCAAAGGAAGATGGAATAGTCTCTACTTTATAGCTATGGCTCATCCATACATCTTCATAATCTGCGAGACCATCAAAGAGATCTACGCTATTATCTAGCTTCAATGATGCATAGCCATACTCTTTCCTAGTTGCCTCGCTAATTTTGGCTCCATAAATATCTCCTATAAGCTGCATCCCATAGCAGATTCCAAGTATCGGTATGCCAGACTCTAATATATCTTTACTAATCCTAGCAGCATCTCGATCTGAGAGGTTGCCAGGACCGCCTGAGAGGATAATTCCAATCGGATTAATCTTTTTGATAGTTTCAAACGATATATCAAATCGCTCCACAACTGAAAAAACATGCTCTTCTCTTACTCGCCTTGCAATTAAGAGTGTATATTGTGAGCCAAAATCTAAAATTAGGATTGGCTGATCTTTGAGTGCAGAAGCCATTTAACTAGAGCCTAATGTATAATTTGGAGCCTCTTTTGTTACTTGGACATCATGTGCATGTGATTCAACTAACCCAGCATTGGACATCCTGACAAATGAGCCTTCATCCTTTAATGTTTGAATATCTTTTGTTCCACAATAACCCATCCCAGAACGGAGACCACCAACTAATTGATAAATCATAGAATCAAGAGCTCCTCTATAAGGAACACGTCCTTCAATCCCTTCTGGTACAAACTTGGAACTCCCGCTTGCAACGCGATTAGCTTGATGGTAACGATCAGCTGATCCTTGTCCCATAGCTCCAAGCGATCCCATCCCTCGATATTCTTTATAGACACGCCCTTGGAATAAAATCTTCTCACCTGGCGATTCTTCTACACCTGCAAAGAGTGAACCGATCATCACTACATCTGCTCCTGCAACAATCGCTTTTACTATATCGCCAGAACTTTTTATCCCACCATCAGCTATCACTCGCAATGAATGACGCTTCGCTTCAATCGCACATTCATTAATTGCAGTAGCCTGCGGGACTCCAACTCCTGCAACCACTCTGGTTGTACAGATTGACCCTGGCCCAATCCCTACCTTAACACTACTAGCGCCAGCATTTGCTAATGCACGAACAGCCTCCTTCGTTGCAACATTTCCTGCGATCAACTCTACTTCAGGATAACGCTTCCGCAATGCTTTTACCTTTTTCATAACAGCTTTAGAGTGACCATGGGCTGTATCTATTACAATAAAATCACACCCATATTTTAATAGTTCATCAGCACGCTCATCTGTATCTGAAGTAACACCTACCGCTCCTCCTACCGCTAAGCGACCTTGACTATCCTTAGTTGCAAATGGATATTTTATCCCTTGCTCTATATCTTTAACTGTAATCAATCCAAGTAGCTTCATCTTATTATTTACAACCAATAGCTGTTCAATCTTGTTTTCGAGTAAGAGCTTTTTTGCATCTTCTACTGAGGTATCTTTTGAGGTAACTACAAGCTTCTCTTCAGGGGTCATCAATACTGATACCTTCTTACTTTGGACCTTTTCAAATCTTATATCACGATTAGATAGAACACCAACTAAACGATCATCTTTTGTTACCGGAAATGAACTAAAACTATACTTCTCTTTAAGTTTAATTATGTCAGCTAATGTCTTCTCTGGGCTGACTGTGATAGGGTCCAAAACCATACCTGTGACATGACGCTTAACCTTATCGACCTCTTTGCGTTGGTTCTCAATCGATAAATTCTTATGAATTATCCCAATACCTCCAGATAACGCCAATGCTATTGCTAGTCGCCCTTCGGTGACTGTATCCATCGGTGCTGATATAATCGGAATATTAAGCTTGATTTTGGGAGTTATAAATGATGATGTATCTACCTTATCTGGTGTAACATTAGACATTCGAGGCTTAACGAGCAGATCATCAAATGTATAACCAAATTCAATTGAGTTTAACTTGTTTTCCATAGCTAGCTATCCAGTTTTTAATGATACTATTTTTTTATAATTTTGAGATCTTCGCCTACCTTCGCAACTTGCCATGCGGGAGGCTCATAAATGCAATACGGCTCCTCAGAGAGGTAATCACCATCAGTATAGAAATAGGCTCGTGCACGGCAACCTTCACAGACCTCTTTATAGTCACATGCCCCACATTTACCAGTTAGATTCTCTTGATTGCGAAGCTTTTGAAATACTTCAGAGTTACTCCAAACATCAGTCAAATTATCATGCTTCACATTCCCAACCTCAAGCGGAAAGTAGCCACATGGAAAAATCTCACCCTTATGCGAAACAAAACAGATCGACTGACCTGCCAAACATCCTTTAGTCATTGCTGCCATCCCATGAGTTTTAGTGGTGACTTCAATATTATCTGCTTTGGCTCGCTCTCTCATAATCCGAAAATAGTGAGGCGCACAGGTTGCCTTTGTTTCAATTTTACGCTCAAGAGAAACCTCATAAAACCAGTTTAATACTTTCTCATAAGTTAGAGCATCTAAACTTTGATCCTTCTCAATCTCAACCCCACATCCAACCGGCACCAACATAAATATATGCAATGCATCACACTTTAAATCAATTGCATTTCTATATAGATCCTTCACCTGGTGGACATTATGCTTTGCAATTGTTGAGTTAATCTGTGTGGAAACATTAACATCTTGGACATGCTTGATCCCTTCGATTGCACGATCAAATGAACCATCTAACTTACGAAACTTGTCATGGATATCGGCCGTTGCACCATCTAGTGATACTGATACTCGCTGAATACCAGATGATTTTATCTTTTTTGCGACTTCAGATGTAATCATTGTCCCATTAGTTGCCATTGCAACTGTTAGCCCTGATTTAGTAGCATAATCTGCAATATCGAAAATATCAGGACGCATTAATGGCTCGCCACCTGATAAAACAAAAATAGGTTTCCCTACTGATACTATCTGATCGACTAGCTGTTTTGCCTCTTCAAAGTTAAGATCGCTTTCCATCAATTTACGACTTACATCTAACCGACGACAATGAACGCACTCCAGATTGCACCCTGCAGTAGTCTCCCAGAATAGGAGTCTCATCTTTGCATTGCTATCTTGGAGGTAGTTAGATGCTATTTTTGGATCGGTCCCACCGTGACCTCTGTTTATTTCATGATAGCTCTCTTTTATAGTTTTGTTATTACTATTAGAGATATCTATATGAGCTGGATGTTTTTTCACAATTCACCTCTTAATGTTGTACAATTTTATCTACCGACATTATCTTTGAGAGTAGACTTTGTTGTTAAATGTTCAAGTGGCTCAAACCATTCACCTTTTGCAATAAGTTCATTTCGAGCATTATCTGTTATCCCGCACTCTTCATCTGATAGATAACATGCAGGATCTGGTGCAGCTGGATCATTATATACCGCATCTGCTCTAACCCTCAATGCCCCGCCACACATCGGTAAATATTTACAGATAGAACATTTTCCTTTTAAATAATCGAGACGGTTTTTCAATAGATTCATTAATGGATCACTCTGATCAAGCCATATATCAGAAAATTTTCGCTCTTTTACATTCCCAAAGCTATAATTCATCCAGAATTGATCAGCATGAACATTCCCATGGAAATCAACATCTGCAAATGAGACTCCTGATGAATAACGACCACCACCATTCCATTCGAGCATCTTTTTTACTTTTGCAGCTGCCTCTTCATTTTTTTCACGGAGCTTCAGATATAAATAAGGACCATCAACATGATTATCGACTGTTAAGATATCTTTATCAAGTCCACGCTTATGAAAATCGTCTGTCCGCTCAATGATTATATCTAACGCAGCTCTTGATTCTTGATGGGTCAGATCATCATTTGTCATCCCCTGAGCACGACCAGAGTAGACAAGATGATAAAAACAGGCACGCTGAATATTTTCTCGCTCAATAAAGTCAAATATGCCATGAAGATTCTCATAATTGTGCCGAGTTAAAGTTAATCGCAATCCAACCTTCTGAGTAATATTAACGCAATTTTTAAAGCCACGAACCGCTTTCTTAAATGCCCCATCTTTACCTCGAAATTTATCATTGACTTCACCTAATCCATCAAGGCTAATTCCAACATAGGTAAACCCACTCTCTTTAATCTTTTTTGCGACCGCCTCATCAATAAGAGTCCCATTAGTAGACAATGTCATCCTAAGTCCAATGCTCTTAGCATAATCTGCTAGCTCCCAGATATCCTTTCTGATCAATGGCTCTCCACCTGAAAAGAGTACTGCAGGTGAACCAAACTCCTTCAAATCTTTAAGAAATGCCTTCCCTTCAGATAGGGTTAGCTCACCTTCGTATGCTTTCTCCTCTGAATCTGTATAGCAATGGATACATTTTAGATTGCAAGTTCTTGTTATGTTCCATGCTGTGACAGGTCGTCTTTCGGCTGCACTTTTTGGCGTTGTATGAGCCATCGGACGATGGCGTGTCTTTTCACTCTGGCGACCATAACGTATTGCATCGCCTTCATTTTCTATATCACAATATAGTGCTGATATCCCAATCATATGATTCTCTTCACCTTATTAAGTTATTTGTATAAGATCTAAATAATTTCATTACGACTATTTTTATTAGATAGTTCGTTATTATTCTACTATAAAGTTAGATATTAAAAAATAAAGAGTTTATAGCTTGACCAAAGTTATAGTCAATTTTATATAAGAGCTAGCGTAAATAAGAGCTACTTGATTTTACTAAACTAAGCTCTGTTATGTAACTGTTATATTTGTTGGATAGTGATGCATTATAGCATCCATTACAATCTGTAGAGAGTAGGAGATCGAATGGGAAAGATTATAGGAATTGACCTTGGAACTACAAATTCTGTAGTTGCTGTTATGGAAGGTGGCGAACCAAAAATTATAGTGAATCAGGAGGGGTTACGAACAACTCATTCCATGGTTGCATTTGGCAAAGATGGCCAGACATTAGTAGGTCAGCTTGCAAAGAATCAGGCGATAACGAATGCAGAGAACACTGTTTTTTCAATAAAGCGATTTATGGGGCGTCGGTACGACGAGGTACAAGAAGAGATGAAAATGCTCCCTTATAAGGTTGAACAGGGAGCCAAAGGTGAGGCGGTCATAAATATTAGAGGGAAACAGTATACTCCAGAAGCGATTTCTGCCTTTATATTGCAAAAGTTAAAAGCAGCTGCAGAAGATTATCTTGGTGAAAAAGTTACAGAGGCTGTAATAACTGTTCCTGCCTATTTTAACGATGCCCAACGACAAGCAACAAAAGATGCTGGGAAGATTGCAGGATTGGATGTGTTGCGAATTATTAATGAGCCAACCGCAGCTGCATTAGCATATGGATTAGGGAAGCATAAAGATGAGGTCGTTGCAGTTTATGACTTTGGTGGTGGTACCTTTGATATTTCACTTTTGGAACTAGGCGATAGTGTGGTGGAGGTTAAATCGACCAATGGTGATACTCATTTGGGGGGTGATGATTTTGACCAGAAAATTATTAACTGGCTCGTTGCTCAATTCAAATCAGACACCGGAATTGATTTAAGTCAAGATATTATGGCTCTTCAGAGGTTAAAAGAGGCAGCAGAGAAAGCAAAAAAAGAGCTTTCAAATAGTGTGGAAACTGAGATTAATCTCCCATTTTTAACTGCTGATCAATCAGGTCCAAAACATATGCAGGTCAAAATGACACGTTCAAAATTTGAGGAGATGATTGAAGATCTAGTTCAACGAACTAAAGCTCCACTACTTCAAGCGATGAATGATGCGAATTTGCAACCTTCAGATATTAATGAGACTATTCTTGTTGGTGGCTCAACTAGAGTCCCTATGGTCGAAAAACTAGTAACCGACTATTTTAAGCAAGATCCGCATAAAGGGGTAAACCCTGATGAGGTCGTTGCGCTAGGTGCTGCTATTCAGGCAGGTGTTTTGTCCAAAGATGTAAAAGATATTCTCCTTCTTGATGTTACTCCACTCTCTCTTGGAATTGAGACATTAGGTGGTGTAATGACTAAGCTAATAGAGAAGAATGCAACCATCCCAACTAAGAAATCCGAGGTATTTTCAACTGCGGCTGATAACCAGACCAGTGTTGAGGTACATGTGTTGCAAGGCGAACGGTCAGTTGCAAAGGATAATAGAACCTTAGGTCGATTTCATCTTGAAGGAATTGCTCCGGCTCCTCGTGGATTACCGCAGATTGAGGTTGCTTTCGATATTGATGCCAACGGTATTGTTAATGTCTCTGCAAAAGATAAAGGGACCGGCAAAGAACAGAAAATTACTATTACCTCAAGCTCGTCACTTTCTGAAGATGAGATTAAAAATATGGTGCAGGCTGCCGAAATGAATGTTGAGGCAGACAAAAAATTCAAAGAGGCAGCAGAGAGTAAAAATCAGCTAGATTCGCTCATTTATCAGACTGAGAAATCGTTAGGAGAGTTTGGTTCCAAATTAAATGAGGCCGACAAATCAGCAATTGAAGATGCGTTAAAGTCTGCAAAAGAGGTAAAAGATTCTGATGATATTGACAAAATTAAAGCTGAAATTGAATCATTAACCAAACATTCTCATAAAATTGCTGAATTAATCTATCAACAGTCAGCAAAGAGTGATGCTGATCCTACTGATCCTCAAGCTGGCAACAGTCCTGATCAATCGGAATCAGATGTGGTTGATGCTGAATTTGTTGATAAGAGCGACAATAAGTAAATGAGATATATTTGCTTATGATCTGAATCTTGCACTATAATTGTTATCTATAGTCTTAATTCTCTTAAGGGCTACATAAGAATGAACAGTTATAGTGACACCTATCTCCTAATCGGATTAGGGATTCAACCATTAGGACGAAACGCTCTAAAATTTGGT
>JBLYYQ010000015.1:0-6780 GCA_048550035.1 Nitrospinota bacterium | reverse complement strand
TATAGGATTCTTGAATCCGCAATTCTCTAAGGGAAGGAAGTTTTTAGTCTTCCCAGTGGTAGCACTACTTCATAACTCAAATTGCAAGGTTGTAATCAATACTATGGAAGTTAACTCATTCTTCTGGGTAAAGTTGGACTTCTTTCATGATATAGATGCAAGAATCAAGCTAGACCACTCGCCAGACGAAAATGGTCTAAGCAACGGAGCTCTTAATTATAATGGCGAGCTCGTTTGGGGGTTAACTTTGAGGACGATCGACTCATTAATAGCTCAATAGTCATAAGAGTATTCTAGATCCTGCATTATCAATCCTTTTGGTGACTTTTGCTTGATCGAAATATTCCAACAATTCAATCGTCTTTTTGCGACCGAGACCTACAAGTATATCGCGAAATCGGCCGGTAGTTATATTGCCATTTCTCTTAATTTCCTCTTCTAGCAACATCTTGGCTGATTCTAGTTGATCTTTTAATAGGCTATATTCAGGAGATATTGTTATTAATTGACCAGAGGATATCAGATGTTTGATAACATTTGATAGTAGTTGTTTAGGTGAAGATAAGAGGTTAGGAAGCGATTTTATTTTGGGAGTGTCATAACCGCTACTTTTAAATAGGTTGGTAATTTGCTCTTGCAATTTGAGTTCAGCTGCCGTCAATATTCTCTTAGATTCTGGTAGTAGGTACTTTGCACCACGCTTCACTATTACCCCATCTTGCAACGCAGACTCTAGCCAGTAGTGTGACAAAATTTTTGATTCAAATGAGAGTAATCTAATCACTCTTGACTCCTCTAGCTCTTGATCTTTACTGTTTGCAAGATGAGTTACTATCTGCTTATAAATCAGATTGCGATCGGCTTCATTTATAAGCAATTTCTCGTTCGATAATTCAACTAGCTTGATTGAGCCAAAATCTTTTATTACAGTTACAATCTCAGATTCCATAATATTAAATAGCGCAACAACTTCAGATACAAGAAGACCGCCTCTTGATAATTCAAGGTATTCTACAATTGGATTCTTACTATCGATTCTTGCATAGGCATCTTTATTATCTTCAAACTCTTTCATTGATAGTTTCTTCGCAAGTGGCAATAAAATTTTGCCACCGGCAAGGATAGTGTCACCAGAGCTAGAGCGGACAATAAATCGATCGCCATGTACGATCTGGATTTTGGTATCAAAGTTTATTTTTACTATAGCTTGAGATACATTATCAATTGGCTTTGTAAAATAAAATTTGCAGATAGATTGTGCAGTATGGATAGATATCAAATATTTCCGAGCGCTCTTTAGATTATCAGGTAAGTGACTAAGCTTTGCGATTCCTTGATAATACGCTCGGTTAACCTTTGAGTCGACTACAATCATCCCACGTTTGATGAGTGACCTCCCCACACCTCTAATATTTAGTGCAGTCCTAGCACGTTTAAATGAGCGGGTAAGCTCTATGTCGTGACTCTTTATATTTCGGATCCGAACTTCTTTATCAAGCCCTCCTATGACAAAAGTATCGTTAACTGAGCATTCTCCTTGATCGGTATAGCCTGTGATGATAATTCCATGTCCTTTGATAGAATAGATGTTATCAATAGGCATCCTGAAGTACTGCTTATATCTGTTGCTTTTCTTTGCTGTCGCTAATTTGTAGATTAGCTCTTTTATTTCGCTTGCTCCATAATCATTCTTAAGGGACGATTGTAAAATTTCGCTATCTGAAAATTGAGAGCTAATTAACAATTCTCTGATCTGGTTTCTTGTCGAGTCAACAGTAGATTTTGATGCTATATCAACCTTAGTTATTACCACAATTAATGATTCAACATTAAGTAGCTCTAATATTGTTAAATGTTCTTTAGTCTGCTCTTTTACCCCTTCATTGGCATCAACAACTAAGATTGCTATATCAAGGCTCGATGCCGCCACTAGCATGTTATGTAAAAACTTTCGATGACCTGGTGTATCAACTATCCCAACAAGTTCGTTCTCATTATAGTTTATATAAGCAAACCCTAGGTCAATGGTTATTTTTCTCTCTTGCTCTTCTTTTCGTCTATCAAGTTTGATGCCGGTCAACATTTTAATCAATGTTGTTTTCCCATGATCTATATGACCTGCAAGCCCTACAATTGATAGATATCGAGTCATGATTTATTCCCGAATTCTTGACCATAGGGTAACTCGATTACAAAAACAGCGCCTCTCTTTTCGTTTGGTTGAACATAGATTGAGCCGTTATGCAGTTCCACAATCCCTTTGGAGATAGTTAAACCTAATCCACCACCTAGCCTCTCGGTGTGACCGGATGTTTTGACCTGTTCAAACTTGTCAAAGACTTTCTCTTGGTCTTCTAGTGGTACACCGGGTCCTAGATCAGAAAATTTTAGCAATACTGATTTATCCTGATTAATCTTATCTATTGTAATTTCACCGTTACTAGGTGAAAACTTTACTGCGTTTCCTAAAATGTTATTAAATAACCGTAACAGTTTTGGTGAATCACCTAATATAACGCTTGCATCATTGAGGTTAAGGGTGAATAAAATATTTTTGTCTAGATCAATTTTAGAGATGATCTCAACAGATTCTTCAAGCAATGTATCAATCTTAACAGGTTCAAATAGTATGCTAGCTTTGCCTGACTCAATTTTAGAAACATCCAAAATGTCGCTGACAAGCTGAAGCAGTCTATCAGAAGATGTTATAATTGCTGCCACCTCTCTTTTAAATGGGAGTGATCTTTTCTTGTCGAACTCAATTAGTTTTGCAAATCCTCGAATAACACCAAGAGGTGCTTTGATATCATGAGAGACAATAGAGACAAACTCATCCAATCGTTGATTTAGTTCGCTTAATGATCTATTCTTCTCTGCAAGGATAATAGATGCTTTATTTTGTTCTTCGGTTCTTGCAATCTCAACACTATATTTTGTAAGTTCAATACCTGCTGTAATGAGTAAAATAGCAACCAATGCAAAGAGTGAAAACGATTGAATAGTATAAGTGTTAATAATGTAAGTTGCCTCTTGTTCTAATGCCGCGGCAGTGACTAACCATCGCTCACCTGCAATAACAAGCTCAGCAGTAGCTAGGTAATAGTTTTTCTCATCAGTTTTGACATGAACTAACCTGTGATCATTGCCAACTATAGTCCAGCTGTCAGGTGCTCTATTGTCGATGGCAAGACTGATGTCGTCATTAAGCTTTTGAAGTGATTTTTCACTATCTTTGTAGATAGTATCTGCAATTAACTTAACCTTGTCAGTTGCTCCAAATGGTGTTCCATCAGGAGATGTTAGCCAAAAAATCGTAGTATTAGCAGGCTTATCAACACTGGCAAACTTACGGACTAAATCTTTACCATTAACCAATGCCATAACCATTCCAGATGAATAAATCAAGCTTACGATCCCTTCCGAAGATTCAAGGTTTGGATCTATTTTTCGAAAGATCGGCATCCCGATTGAAATATGTTGGGTAGGGTCCTCAAAAAAGAGTTTAGTATCGATGTTAATATGCCACATATCAGTGGTCATATCGTAAAATGGCTTGACCTTTGGATTGATTTTGCCAGAGTCAACTATATCTGTGACTGCAATAGTTGGCTGCCCTAAACTATTCACTAAGGCAAGGTAGTCAATTAGATTACCATGCTTTGCGATGATTCCTCTAAATGCAATATTGCTCGATTCTGCCTGATAGTTTTTAATTGAGTCAATTTCGGTTAATAGAATTATTTCACTTATGACCCCCTCAAAAAATAGTTGTAACGATTTCGCAGAAGATTCAGCCAATAGTTTCAGGTTGCCAACAAATGCTCGTTCACTCTCATTTATCAGCTTAGTATTGAGATTGATAGCTATAAGTGCTGTTGCGATCATTCCTGCAACTATTACTATCCATATGGCACGAACGAAGGTCTCTTGCTTGCTACGCTTTAATTGCACTCTAAAGTGACCTCTCAAATTCAAGTTCGATATTCTTTTCTAGATCGCTTCTTCAAAATTAGGTTGATAGGCGATTTGGAAAAATTGCCTGCTTCACGTAGACGATTAATCAGATATCGTTTGTATGAAAAATGTATATAATCAGGATTGTTGACGACGATGACAAATGTTGGCGGTCTGCTTTTTATCTGTGTTGCATAATATAGCTTTGCCTGATGTTTACCAACCGATGGGATTTCTCTATTCTTAACCAATTTGTCAAAAAAGCTATTGAGCTTACCTGTTGTCATTCGACTACTGTATTGAGAATAAATATCTTCTGCCTGCTCAAATATTTTATGTATCTTTTCACCAGTCATTGCAGAGATGAATAAAGTCGGTGCAAATGGCAAGAATTTGAACCGGTTTTTGATATCTTTTTGATAATTTTTAAGACTTTTTTCATCTTTTTCTATCAGATCCCACTTGTTATAGGCAATGATAACACCACACTTGGCTCTATCAATAAGAGATCCTATCTTGCTATCTTGTGTAGTTGCTTTCTTCGTTGCATCGATTAGAAGTAATACAATATCAGCTCGCTCAACAGCTTTGATGGTCATGATGACAGATAGCTTTTCTAACTGCTCTTTAACCGTTGCTTTGCGTCTGATACCTGCCGTATCAATTAATATAAATTTTCTAGAATGAAATCGACATTCAGAATCAATAGCATCTCTAGTAGTCCCTGCGATGGTAGTAACCATCATCCGTTGATCATTTAAGATTTTGTTTACAAGAGATGATTTACCGGTATTTGGTGCCCCAATAATTGCAATTCTTATCGGTTCTTTTTCTACTTGAGCTGAAATAGTTTCAGGCTGAACATCAACAGTCAATGCCGCAGTTGCCTTATCTAATAGCTCTTCAATCCCCCGCGAATGCTCAGCACTGACAGGGATCATATGCTTAAATCCTAATTTGGCAAACAGTGTTGTTGGAGCTAACTGTTTATCGTTATCGACTTTATTTACTGCCAATAGGGCAGGGGTACCTGAGGTATAGACAATTTTCGCTACCTGCTCATCAAGTGAGGTTATACCTGCCTTCGAGTCAACAACAAATATAAGAAAGTTCGCACTTGCAATAGCTAATTCTGTCTGATGTTGGGTCTCCTTTTTAATTAAGTGAGTATCGTCAAACTCCATTCCGCCAGAGTCTATCAGCTGAAAAGTTTTACCAAAATAGTTGCAAGTTGCAAAGTGGCGATCACGAGTGACACCTGTGGAGCTATTAACGATTGCTGTCTTCATTCCAGCTATCTTATTAAATAGAGTAGATTTGCCTACGTTGGGACGCCCCAGTATAGCTATTTTAAACATGTGTTAATAGTAATAAATTTGTAATGTACAATAGTTTCTACTTTAAGATATAATGAATTCAATGCCATTATCAATGATAATTTTGAGGAGGATAAATTGGATAGTCAGCAAACTGCAGAGACTAATGATCTTTTGACTCTATCAAGTATGGTATTTGATTTCTCATCTGAAGTTGCAAAAGTTATTATTGGTCAAAAAGAGATGATTGATAGTATTATTGCAGCATTGATATCTGATGGGCATATATTGATTGAAGGAGTACCAGGGCTTGCAAAGACACTCACAATCTCAACAGTTGCACAAGGGTTAGGGCTCTCGTTTAAACGGATACAGTTTACTCCAGACTTGATGCCATCAGACCTAACAGGCTCTGAGATCTATAATGTGAAGGAGTCCAAATTCCAGATACGGAAAGGTCCTCTCTTTAGCAACATTATCCTAGCCGATGAGATCAATCGGGCGCCTGCCAAGGTACAAAGCGCACTCTTAGAAGCGATGCAAGAGCGTCAAATTACATTAGGTGATACTACCTATCCTTTACCAGAGCCATTTATTGTGATGGCTACTCAAAACCCGATTGAACATGAGGGTGCATATCCATTGCCAGAAGCTCAAATTGATCGATTTATGCTTAAGATTGTTGTTGATTATCCACTCTTTGAAGAGGAAACAGTTGTCGTTAACAGAAATATTGAAAATAAAATCGAAGATCTAAAGCCAATATTATATAGCAAACATATTTCACAAATCAGACAGGTCGTTCAAAATATTTATATCGATAACAAGCTTGTTGAGTATATTGTCAAAATTGTTCATTTGACTCGATCAGCCGATAAATCAGGCTTGGATATCGATAAGTATATAGAGTTTGGAGCATCACCTCGAGCGTCAATCTATCTTGCTAAGATGGCAAAAGCTTATGCGTTTTTCGACAGTCGCAACTATTGCACCCCATCTGATATTAAAAAGTCAGCCTATGATGTGCTACGCCATAGAATAAGTTTAACATATGAAGCAGATGCCAAGCAGGTTACAGCAGTGGACCTCATTAACCAGATTCTAGATAGAGTTAAAGTCCCGTAACGAAAGGTTGACTTTTCAAAGGTGAACTTACTCGAAATATTTGCTTTAGTGATACTCTGTTTTACTTTTTTTACTATACTTGCATTCTATCTCATCTACGATTTTTATCAGAGCCTAGCTAGCTCTAACGAAGAAAAGAATCGGCTATCGGTAAGAGAGATAGAGCTTAGCAGTAGAGCTATTGCTGAACATCTTCTATCTGGAGAGTATCAGACATTCTTCAAAGGGAACGGCATTGAGCATCTTGAGAGCCATCCATATAGTTGGGATGATGATGCAAGACATATCGATTGGAAGCTAACTGCCAGATCACGAGATGCTTATGTAAAATTTTTCAAAACCGAGCGTGAATTAAATATTATGTTAATGGTCGACTGTTCTGGGT
>JBLYYQ010000014.1:0-4434 GCA_048550035.1 Nitrospinota bacterium | reverse complement strand
GGTCAACTATGTTGTCACTCTCGTTTGGAACAATAACAATATTAATCGGAATGTCATATTTTTTGGCAAACTCAAAATCACGCATATCATGAGCTGGGACAGACATGATCGCACCTAGTCCATATTCGATCAAGACAAAATTTGCGATCCAGATCGGAATATTTTCACCTGTTAATGGGTTAAGGGCATAGCGACCTGTGAAGAATCCAAGCTTAGTGACAGATCCCCTATTCTTTTCATTATTCAGTTGAGAATCAATGGTTTTAGAGAATGCAATAAACTCTTCACTATCTCGATTGACCAGGGAGCTGACCGCTGGATGTTCAATCGAAAGAGCCAAGAATGTTACCCCAAATAGTGTATCTGGTCTAGTTGTGAAGACTTCGATCTTTGCATCTGAGTCAACGACAGGGAAAAAAACATTAGCGCCAACCGATTTGCCAATCCAGTTTTTTTGCATTAACAATACTCTCTCTGGCCATTGATGCTCTAATTTTTTTAGTCCATCTAATAGATCGTCAGCAAAATCTGTGATTCTGAGGAACCAGCCATCACGATCAACAGTAGAAACTATATTCTGACACCGCCAACATTTATTATCAATAACCTGTTCATTGGCTAAAACTGTATGACATGATTCACACCAGTTGACTTTTGATTTTTTCTTATAGGCAAGCCCTGCGTCAAACAGTTTTGCAAATAACGATTGAGTCCATTTATAATATTTTGGATCAGCAGTCATCAGTTCCCGATCCCAGTCATAAGATGCACCAATCTTTTTGAATTCATTACGCATCTGGTTGATATTATTTTTTGTCCAACTATCTGGATCAGTTTTATTTTCAATTGCCGCATTTTCAGCAGGCATCCCAAATGCATCCCACCCCATCGGATGTAGAAGGTTAAATCCATCCATCCTCTTTTTTCGTCCAATAGCGTCACCTATCGTGTAGTTACGCAGATGTCCTACATGGAGCTTGCCAGAAGGGTATGGAAACATCTCTAGCAGGTAATATTTTGGGCGATCTTTATCGATCGAAGCGCGGTACGATTTTTCAGCATCCCACCTATCCTGCCACTTCTTTTCGATACCTTTAAAATTGTAATGATTTGACATTTTATTGATACAGGGTAATTAATAAATTCTGACTTTACATCTTGCGTAAAAATTTTAAACTAAAATCGTAAATTATTGAAACATTTATTTATCAGTAGATAGTTCCTAGCTACTATACCTCTATTTCTTCTATCGCATTGAGAAAGTTATAACAGCAAGAGTTGACTCGATTTGGCATAAAAGTTGCATTGATTTTCGGTATGAAATTTTCGATAAAAGTGGGGAAACTTCTAGCTCTGATCTACTTGCTGACAATGGCAGGCTCTATTTTTGCAGCTGAAACTCAAAAGAACAATCGTGTCGTTTATGGTAATATCGAAACCAAAATAGATATCAAGCAGTTTTTGAGATTATATAGTCAGCTAAAATCAGAGCAAGTCATATCGCTTAGCAGCTATCTACGCGAAAACGATGATCAAAGCCGAAGACTCTTGATTCCATATGATCAAGAGATAAGTGATAATGAAAAATCACTTATATCACTTAATATATTATCACAAGAGGCGGCATGTGAAGAGCCATCCAAAGCGATATTTATCTTCACGCCACTTGGAGAAGAGAAGTTGCTCTCCTATGACTATATTCTATGTGACAAAACAAGACTACTAAAGCCAGCAGGCATGATACGAAACTATGTAATCAAGTATGGACTATTTAATTTCAAAAATTTTGATAAGAACCAAATTGTCTATACCGGCGTTCAATCTAAATATAAAGTTGCAGTTATGCCAGCAGAGAAGATTGATGAAAATGTAGCAATCAGAGTCACAATTGTTGATGACTCGCTCTTCAAAGCAGAAATAGGTAAGCTTCGAGCCCATCTTGAGCTACTTTATATAGATTTGCGATCTAGACTGTAATAGTTCGCTATTAAACCTTCCTAGCCAAATTAACTTGAAACTACTTTTACAATATGTTATTTTAAAAAGTTAAGAATATAGCATCAAAAGCTACCTATTATAGAGTTTTCAAGACTATTATCAACTTAAATTATTGATACAAACTTTAGAAATAGGTTGAAAATATACTTATTTTTTAAAGAACATTATTTTATGGAATACAAAGTTAAACTTGAGCAGTTTGAAGGTCCGCTAGAACTGTTGCTCCACCTGATAAAGGAGAGCGAGATCGACATTTATGATATTTCGATCTCACTGATCACAGATCAATACCTAGCGCATTTAGAGCTGATGCAGGAACTGAATCTAGATATAGCAGGAGAGTATTTGCTAATGGCAGCAACTTTGACTTATATCAAATCACGAACACTTATTCCAGCTCATAAGTTAGAGGAGGATGATGAATTAGGGGGTGAAGATCCGAAAGATATCCTTATCAGACAACTTTCAGAGTACCGTATTTATAAAGAAGCGTCACTAACCTTGAAAGGGCGCGAATCGAATGCACTACGTAGTTTTAGTAGATTCCCAACCTTAGATGACCAGCCTGAGAAAGCTGATCTATTAATAGAAGTTGGGCTATTTGAGTTAGTCAAAGCGGTAACAAGCGTTATGAGCCGGTTAGATGATAAAGAGCGCCGACTTCAGTTTAAATTAGAGGTTATATCGGTAAAAGAGCGGATAAACGAAATTATTATTCAGCTAGAAGATATTGATAATATTGCATTTAGTGAGCTATTCAACGATGATGCCACAAAAGGGAGAGTAATTGCAACTTTTCTTGCAATTTTAGAGCTGATAAGATTAAAAGTGGTAAAGGCAAAGCAAGCGACTCAAAATGCTGCTATAGTAATTTATAAGCAGCCTAAAAGTAACAATGAAATGCATCTTGAATTTGCATCAGATGATGCAGTATATTAGTTAATTTCAAGGAGCTAAGAGTTGGAAGAAGAGAAACTAAAAAGTATTGTAGAAGCACTGATTTTTGTAAGTGATAAGCCAGTTTCGGTAAATGAGATGGCAACTCTGCTTGAGAAAGAGGTTTCTATTGATATGATTCATAAGACGATAGAACTTATACAGGCCGAGAGAAAAGATGGAGGTGTAACGCTCCAAGCGGTTGCAAACGGTTATCAATTTAAAACAGCAGCTGAGAATGTGGAGTGGATTCGAGAGTTTTTCAAGTTACAAAAAGGTCAGCGGCTAGGGAAGGCAATGCTAGAAACACTAGCAATTATAGCCTACCGTCAACCTGTCACTCGAGCTGAGATTGATCAGATTCGTGCTGTAGAATCAGGACATTCATTACGATCACTAGTCGATCGCAAGCTGATTAAATCATTAGGACGCAAGAAGACAATTGGCAAACCTATAACCTATGGGACCACTGATCGATTTTTAGAATACTTTGGGCTAGCTACACTATCTGAATTACCAACATTAGAAGAGTTTGCACATGAATTAGATGATAAAAACTTTATCCAAGATGGAGTTCAAAAATCACTAGATCTTGACAATAAAACTGAAGCGCAAGATCTAAATGATAATCTAGCAACCATTGGTCAGACTGTGGCCGATGTTTCTAATGAGGAAGATGTTTCTAACCGACCAGATGAGCTACTGTTAGATGATTCTAATGAGTGATCATCCGAAAGATAAGATGGTAGATAAAAACAGAGTTAGGCTACATAAAATTATCGCTAAGTCTGGAATAAGTTCACTACGCGAAGCAGAGCGATTAATATTGGATGGACGAGTTTCTGTTAACGATAAGTTTGTAACAACAGTCGGATCTAGCGCTGATCCTATTAACGATAAGATCAAGGTTGATGAGAAGTTAGTAGTGGTCAAGAATCCACATGTTTATATCAAATGTTACAAACCTAAAGGGTACATAACAACGAGAAAAGATGATCGGGATCGTAAGACTGTTATAGATTTATTGCCAGAAAAGTATAAATCTCTCTACCCTGTTGGACGATTAGATTTTCATTCCGAAGGGTTGTTAATTTTAAGTAACGATGGTGACTTAACAAATAAAATTACCTCACCAAAAAGTAAGCTTAGCAAGATCTATCTTGTAAAGCTAAAGAACATCCCAACAGAGAAGACTATGCGCAAAGCGTTAACTGGGATAACTATTGCAGGCGAAAAGTTAAAGTTACATGAAGGGAAAATTATTGATAAAAGTAGCGATAAGTGTTGGATCCGAGTCGAATTGCAAGAGGGAAAGAATAGGCAGATTCGTCGCCTATTTCAGGCACTTGGACATCCAGTATTAAAGCTAAAGAGGATTGCAATTGGTCCTATTAAGCTTGCAACTTTAAAATCTGGCGAATCAACTCATGTTACGGAAAAAGAGTTAAGCTCGCTTAAGAGGTATCTTCGCAAAAATAGTAGCTAGCTATGAGCAAAAGC
>JBLYYQ010000013.1:0-7383 GCA_048550035.1 Nitrospinota bacterium | reverse complement strand
GAGTTTGAAGTTTTCCCTGTATTTTGGCTTTAAGCAGGGAAATATTTTGGTAGGATTTGAGACTATTACCCTAATGCGGTGCATTACACCGCCATTTTTTATCTACTATTATCTCTCCTAACTCATTGCCATCTTGACTTTAACTTCCCTGGCAACAGATGGATCCAACTAGATAAGTATGATTTTACATGCCAAGATTTATATAATTTATTACTAAGCTATCAAAGGATGAAATATGATTATTTTACCCTTTGATATTACGCAAAAATGGTTATTCTCAAATAAAGTTAATATATAAGCAATGGGGGAAAAATGCTGACAAAAAGAGGTTTTACATTAATTGAATTGATTATGGTAATAGTGATTTTGGGAATCCTTTCAGTAATTGCTATTCCGAAATATGTTGACTTACAATCAGAAGCAATTGCAGCAACAGCAGACGGAGTATTCTCATCAGTTGTTGCAGCCTGTGCTATTAACTATGCAGAGGTTAAGACCAAAGGGAGCAGTGATGCAACTCTAATAACAACTTGTGCCACTCTTAAAGATGCTCTTGAGCTATCATCAGGTTTGACTATCGAGGCTGAGACTGGCGGTGATGATTGTAAATTTACAATCGACTCTAAAGAATTTTTCTTCGGACTTACTGAGGCAACTGATGATGCACCTTGTAAAGCTGAAAAAACAGCTGATAAATGGCCAACATCGTAAAGTGAAGATAACTTTCTAAAAGCTATATTGCAACGATACCACCATGCTATCTTGATATTTTCTGAATACTAGCGGGCTACTAGCGGCATCATTTATCAGTCTACTCTGCTTGATTACCCCTAGCATTTGCCAATTTTTATTAATAAGGTAGATGGAATGTAATGCAATCCCATTGCTCTTAAAGCCAGCATCTGCATTATATTGTTGATAAGGAGAGTTTGCGGCCTGTTTAGGAGTGATTGAAAAGAAACTATCCATATAATCGTTATCTGCATAGGCAACATTTGCTACCAATTTGACAAATAATATATTTGAAATTCGTGCCACTTTACATGACATCCTAAACAAGAGTAGTTCACCATAGCTACCACCTATACCTGACTCTAATCTGCTAGCAAATTCTAAGAAGCGACCAAGCCTGTAGTTAACAGCGAAGATGCCTAAGAATGTTTCATCGATACTCCCTAGCCCTTTTAGATTATAACTGTCACTCTCATCGCGACCAAAATTGTATGAGAGCCCTCCGCTAATTGTAAAATGCTCATCTGGATAGAAACTGTAGAGAAGTCCACGCGGATTGAATGTTACTCGATCTTTATAGTTAAGGTTAAAGCTAGGCAATAAATGACTTGTAGAACCCAAGTCACCCTCATATTTATGAGTTGAAATAAGAGCAGGACCAATCGAAACCCTGAAATCTTTACTCGAACCTTGGTTTGGTCCAGGTGCACTAGGTGCGCTATGAGATGTAAGTGGCACTAGCAAAATAGCTAGCACCACAATCATCAGATAGTAGTCTCTCTCTCTGGCCACTATATGTTGTATCGCTCTACAGCCACACCTAAGCTTTTCCAGAGAGTATCTCTACACCAGTATTGGAGCAATCACCAAACTGATAATAGACATTAACTTAATCAAGATATTCATCGCAGGACCTGAAGTATCCTTGAACGGATCACCGACAGTATCACCTATGACTGCTGCTTTGTGAGCATCAGATCCTTTACCGCCATAGTTCCCTTTTTCGATATATTTCTTTGCATTATCCCACGCACCGCCACCATTTGCCATAAGGAGTGCTAGCATCACACCTACAACCATTGAGCCAGCTAACATTCCACCTAATCCTTCAGCACCTAATAGCCACCCTACAATCAACGGCATAAGAACTGCTATAACACCAGGTAGAATCATCTCAGTTAATGCACTCTTAGTTGCAATATCAACACATCGAGCAGAATCTGGGGTAGCTTTCCCTTCCATTAGTCCATCAATTTCCTTGAACTGGCGACGAATCTCTTCTACCATTTTGCGTGCCGCCTTACCAACTGATTTCATAGTTAACGATGCTATTACAAATGTTATCGCACCACCTATAAACAGACCGATAATAACTTCAGTATTCACAAGATTAATCTGATCAAGGTTGACCGCATTGATATATGCAGAAAATAATGCCATCGCTGTCATTGCGGCAGAGCCGATTGCAAATCCTTTGCCGATTGCAGCTGTCGTATTACCGATTGCATCAAGCCCATCAGTAATCTTCCTTGTTTCAGGACCTAGTTGCGCCATTTCAGAAATACCACCTGCATTATCTGCTATCGGACCGTATGCATCAACTGACATCGTTATCCCAACTGTTGCCAACATTCCAACAGCCGCAATCCCGATTCCATATAATCCTGCTAACATATGAGAAAAATAGATCGCAACTGTAATTACCAGCACAGGGGCGGCAACTGATTCTAATGCTAATGCGAATCCAGAAATAATCAATGTAGCAGCACCTGTAGTGGCTGATTCTGCTAGTAGCTTAACAGGTCTAAACATACCTGTATAATACTCTGTTAATAGTCCAATAAAAATCCCTGAAACACAACCTATGGTCATCGCAGCCCAAACGGAAGCAGGTAACTCTATTGCACGTAGAACAAAGTATGAGACCACAATCAGTAAAAATGCGGCTAGGAAAGTCGTATTTCGCAACACTACCTCAGGTGCATAGCCTTTCATAACTTTCACACTAAGTAACGCTATAATTGAGCTTACCAGTCCAATCATGATAACAAATATCGGGGCTACCATATATGAGACTGCCAATGTACCCATTGTTGCTCCGATTGTGATTGATGCTATTACAGAACCGACATAAGATTCAAATATATCAGCGCCAAGACCTGCAGTATCACCAACGCAATCACCAACATTATCTGCTATAACACCAGGATTTCTAGGGTCATCTTCAGGGATGCCAGCTTCTATCTTACCGACTAAGTCTGAACCAACATCGGCTGATTTTGTATATATTCCACCTCCTACTCGAGCAAATAGTGCGATCGATGATGCTCCCATCGCAAAGCCTGCAATGTTTGCTACATAAGCATGTTCTGCAATCAACACATAAGCTATGTAAAATGCAGATACCCCGATCAGACCTAAGCTTGCAACAGAAAGACCCATAACGGCTCCACCAAAATAGGCAATATGCAATGCAGCATCTTGACCTTCTGCTCTAGCTGCTTCACTTGTCCTTACATTCGCTCTAGTTGCACCTTTCATCCCAATAAACCCTGCTAGCATTGAGCTTAATGCACCTGCCAAAAATGCGTATGATGTTTGAGGTGATATAAGAAGAAAAAGCAATACAAAGACGATCCCTATAAATACTGCAAGGATTGAATACTCACGCTTAAGAAAAGTCATTGCACCAAGATGGATCATGTCTGCAATTGACCGCATCTTCTCATTACCTTCTGGCTGCTTTAAAATATTGACATAGAATACTATTGCCACTCCCAATCCGACTACGCCAAGTAATGGCGCTAAGGACACTAACGAATCCATTTTACCTCCTGTTGTGTGAAAACCTACTGTTAACCTTTTTTTTAAACAGCATAACTATTTATCTACTACTAAAACCTACAACAACAAAAATTTTAATTTGCAACCGATATTACTTTCTCCTTTGCGATCGTCAGTACTTCATCTAACGATGCAAGGATAATCTTTTTTTCATCATCTTCAAATTTGCCTAATACATAATCTGTCATATTCATAACTTCTGCTGGGCGACCTATCCCTACTCTAATCCGTTTAAACTCATGGGTAGATAAACTCTCCACTATCGAGCGGATTCCGTTGTGTCCACCATGACCTCCTTTATCCCTATAACGAACTGCTCCCAATGGAAGATCCAAATCATCATATATCACCAATAGGTCTGCAATATCAACCTTATAGTAGCTCATTAACTCACGGATAGGACCACCTGATCTATTCATATAGTTCATCGGTTTCAACAACAACAGACCACTCACATTCCCCTTATATAAAATGGAGTTGTTAAACTCTTCTTCACTCTTTATACCTATCGATTCAATAATCTTATCAATTGCAAGAAAGCCAAGGTTATGCCTACTCTTGGCATACTTCCTGCCAGGATTACCTAGTCCAGCTACAATCTTCATCTTGATAGATTATGGTTTAGCATCTGCTGTGTCGCTTGATTCTGGAGCAGCAGAACTTTCATCGCCCTCTTCAGGTTTAGTCTCCTCAACCTTAGGATAGTTCACAATGACAATTATATCATCAGGATTGCTTAGGATCTTTACATCTTTCCCTAGTGATAAATCTGAAACTTTTAATACATCTCCAAGCTCCAACGGGGTAATGTCAATTTTAATATCAGGAATAATATTTTTAGGAAGAAACTCAACTTCAATCTTTTTCTGTAGCAAGCTGATTGAGCCACCTTGATCTTTAACACCTTTGGCGACTCCATTCAAAACTACATCTAACTTGGCTTTAATCAGTTTACTTAGGTCAATCTCAATTAGATCAATATGGATCAATCGATCATCTAACGGATGAAAGTCAAGCTCCTTAATCATCACCGTGCGAGCTTTGGAATCACCTTCAATTTTTGTCGTGATAACAGATAAAAACTGATTTGGTGTATCTAAAACCTTTTTAATATCTCGTTCATTGACAGCAATAACAAGATCATCACCTTGACCATAGATTACTCCTGGCACTTTTCCTTCTTTTCTGAGCCTACGAGCAGGACCTTTGCGTCCAGAACTCCTCAATACTCCCTCTACAAACAGTTCTTCTTTCATAGTACTAAACTAAATCCTTAAGCAATAATTTTAAAATAATCATAAAGCGATGATTGTAACATAGTTTTCGTTATTCAAATAAAGAACTTACTGACGATTCTTTATGAATACGGACAATAGCATTCCCTAGAAGGGGTGCAATAGATAAAAACTTGATCTTTTTAATCTTACAGACATCCTCATTCCCTGCAATAGAATCAGTGGTAATCAGCTCTTTTAGGTTACTATTTTCTATTCTCTCTAGCGCTGGACCTGATAAAACTGCATGTGAAAAGCAGGCTGATACTGATTGAACCCCTTTATCAAGCAGCGCTTTAGTCGCCTCAATCAGAGTACCTGCTGTATCAACCATATCATCTACAATCATAACATTTTTACCTTCAACGTCCCCTATTATGTTTAAAATCTCGGCAACATTTTTACGCTTACGACGTTTATCAATTATTCCTAACCCGCAGTTTAATTGCGCTGCATAGGCTCTCGCTCGCTCCACACCTCCTGCATCAGGCGAAACAACAAGTAAATCCTTGATCCGCTTACGCTTAATATAATCGGTGAAAATCGGCATCGCATAGAGATGATCAACTGGAATGGAAAAAAATCCTTGGATCTGACCAGCATGTAAATCCATTGTCAATACTCGATCTGCTCCAGCAGCTGTGATCTGATCAGCTATAAGCTTGGAAGTTATTGGAGTTCTAGACTGAACTTTCCTATCTTGGCGTGCGTAACCGAAATATGGCAATGTTGCTGTTATACGTTTAGCTGATGCTCGCCTTAATGCATCTATCATGATCAATAGCTCCATCAGATTATCATTCACATTCTGAGAAGTCGGCTGAATAACAAACACATCATGACCTCGAACATTCTCTAATATCTGAACAAATATCTCTCCATCAGAAAAATTCGTTATATCACGCTTACATAGCTTCATATCAACTGATTCTGCTATTTCGGCTGCAAGTTTAATATTGGCTCGCCCTGATATAATCTTTAAACGATCCATCCCTTTATCTTTCATTTCCCACCTTTAATAGAGTACTATTTGCAATCAATGGTTCATATCATAGCTAAACTATCACCGACTTACAATGTTCAAGTAGGAATGTTCAATGAAATTTGATCGTCTTCGTTTTTTTGGCTGGGGTGGGAGGACTCGAACCTCCGTATGGCAGAATCAAAATCTGCTGACTTACCAACTTGTCGACACCCCATTAAGGTTACTATATAACAAATTTTTAGATAGGGTTAAATAAACTTTTTTATTTTTTTTCCTTTTTATCTGGCGTAGCTGATCTTAACAGATAGCCTCTTATAAATTGATCGATATCGCCATCCAAAACCCGTGTTGGATCGCCAACTTCAATTTTTGTCCTAAGATCTTTTACCATCTGATAAGGTTGTAAAACATAAGAACGGATCTGAGAACCCCACTCAATCTGCTTTTTTTCCCCTACAAATGAGTCGATTTTCACTTTCATCTCCTCTTGGGCTAGTGCAACAAGTTTCCCTCGCAAAACTTTCATTGCAACATGGCGGTTCTTATGTTGGCTACGCTCATTTTGGCAGCTTACCACTAAACCTGTCGGTTTATGCGTAATCCTAACCGCAGAGTCAGTCGTATTAACATGTTGTCCCCCTGCTCCAGATGAGCGATATGTATCAACTTTAAGATCATCCTCATTTATTTTTACTTCAATATCATCATCAATTTCAGGAACCACTGAGATTGATGAAAATGAGGTATGACGCCTCTTATTAGCATCAAATGGAGATATCCTAACCAAACGGTGAACTCCAGCTTCGGCTTTTAGATATCCATAAGAATGGTCACCTTCAACAATAAAAGTGACAGACTTAATCCCAGCCTCTTCACCATGGAGCATATCAAGAATCTTGGCTTTATACTCTTTGCGCTCTGCCCATCTCAAATACATCCGAAGTAGCATTGCAGTCCAATCTTGAGCTTCTGCACCACCTGCCCCTGAATGAATCTGGACTATTGCATTAGTTATATCATACTTGCCAGATAGCATCGATCTTACTTCTAATATCTCAATCTTCCCTGCAAGATTGTTTAGCTCTCTGACTGTTTCAGCCTCCATCTCTTCATCAGGATCGTCTGTAAGGAGGAGTGCTACTTCATTGATGTCACTCAATTGCAGATCAATTTGACTAAATTCGTCTATCAATTTTGTCAATCTAGATCTTTGCTGCAATATATCTTTACTTGCGTTGCTATCTTGCCAAAATTTATCGGTTGCAATCTCTTTTTCAATTAGTGCTAGCTCTGCCTCTTTGGAATCAAGGTCAAAGATGCCCCCTCAGCCTTAGTAGCCTCTCCTTTAGAAGGTTATATAATGAAACAAATTCTTCGGTTGGCAAAAGTCACACCTTTGAGTATGGTTTTAACTTATTAAGATGCTTTAGCTTTTTTTGTAGATTTATTAAACTTAGCTTTAACTTGATTGTTAGCCTCAATAAAGCTTGCCATAGTATCTAATGCCAAATTCTTCATTGTAGACGATATCGTCAGTATCACAAGCTT
>JBLYYQ010000012.1:0-30854 GCA_048550035.1 Nitrospinota bacterium | reverse complement strand
TAACCACCATACCATCAACAATTGCCATCGTAAGTGGCAACCTGATAATAAATTTTACTCCTTCATTGGCGTTACTAATAATCTCAATCTTACCACCTAATTTCTCAATATTACTCCTTACAACATCCATCCCTACACCACGGCCTGAAACATCAGTTGCGCACTTGACAGTCGATAGTCCTGGCTCAAATATCAAGTTCAATAGATCATAATCTGACTGCTCGCTTACAGCTGATACTACCCCTTGCTCTACTGCCTTAGATAGAATTAACTCTCTATCTATACCTTGCCCATCATCTTCGATTTCGATATAAACATTCCCACTTTTGTAATATGCACGAAGATAGATATTGCCTGCTTCTGTTTTACCTAACTTCGCCCTCTCTTCTGGCGTTTCAATCCCATGATCTAATGAGTTACGCATTAAATGTACCAATGGATCATTGAGCTCTTCAATTAGCGTTTTATCTAATTCAGTCTCTTCACCTGATGTATGGAAAGTAATCTTTTTGTTCATCTTTTTAGATAGGTCACGAACTAGTCGTGTCATTTTCTGAAATGTCTGCTTGAGCGATAGCATTCTAAGACTCATTACCTGATCTTGAATGTTTTTAGTCACTTTGCCTAAGTTCACAATACTCTTTTGGAGTGGACCATTGATCTCAATTGACAATACTTTATCTTGGCTTACTATCGATTGGCTGATCACAAGTTCGCCAACCAAATCTAAGAGTGAATCTAACCTCTCTGTCTCGATTTTCAATGAACTAATCTCGCTCGCTCTTTTCTTGAGCCGAGGAGCGGCTACTGACTCTTGCATGTTGTTAGATAGATCATCCTCGCCTGCTTGAAAGTTAGCTTCATCTATTGCCTGATTTTGACTGCAATCTGACAGCAAAAAAGTATAATCATCTATATTGTCATATGATTCTAATCTTTTGATACTATTGACCAATGAGTCACAATCAAAAGATGGAAAATATAATATTGCATTTGGTAGATCCTGTTTTATCCTACTAAGAGAGTCTCCTAAATGCTCATTTAGCATCTTTAACATGTCAACTACTTTTAGAAATTCATCAATCATTCTTTGGTCAGCCTTGATAGTTTTTTTTCGCAATTTATCAAGAAGTGTTTCTGACTCATGACAGATTAAGTTGATGCTAGTTAATCCTAGAAAGCCGGCAGCACCTTTTAAACTATGAAATGACCTAAAGATAGTATTAATTAAATCTTCGTCATCCGGTTCTGATTCTAGGCTAAGCAATCCTTCTTCAAGTGTTACAATATTGAATGAACTTTCAGCTACAAATTCTAGGTAGAGGGTTAAATCTTCTTCATTCCCAATAACTATTGAGTTTTTCTTTTCAGTTTTTACCTCGGGAACATTTCCTATCTTTTGATTATTTGTTGCTATACTTTTCTCATCTATTGCTTGGATTTTTTCGGTAGTGGTGACTGTTTTATTCTCTTCTAATTGAAGATTAAAATGTTCTTCAATTTTGTTGCTAACTTGTACTGCATCAAGGCTGCTAGCATCACTATTGCCATCTTTTAAAGCTAGTTCAAGGATACTTATCCCATCTTTTGTTACCTCAATAGCAAGCTTGCAATCGCTAACACCCTTCATAATAATTAGCTCGTAAAGTTTGGCTAACAGATCTGCCAACTTTATAATTTCAAATGCTGGCTCTAATTCTCTTACTTTGATAGCAGCACTTTCAAAACCTAACATTAAATTTGATACAAGTTTCTTATCTTTGAAACTATCGCCTAGCTGCTCAACAATCTTGCCCAACTCTAAAAGCTCTGCCTGTACAATACTATATTTTTTATCAACACCCGCTTTAGTCGGAGGCTCTGTAATTAATCTTGCTGTAACATCAGCTTTAGGATTCTCTACAGGTAAATATATTTTGTCTAAAACATTTGAAATATCGGCCAAAACATCAAGGTGCTCTGTTAGCGTTGTAGTTAGATCTGTCCTAACAATCTCAATAATCTCAAGTGTTACATTTGCAACTACCTCCTGATTAGCCCCATTATTGGATGATGTAAATCTATATGCCTCAATGAGTTTAATTATGAGGTGATTAACTTTAGCTGATAGTAAATGTTTACTATTCTCTCTTAACTGTTTAAGCTCTTCAGGAATTTGAAGCAATTCCCCTTCACTCTTTTGATCTTCTCCTATTAGAGCAACTCTAGCCTCGATCCTATCTAAGATCTCTAATGATTCCGTTTTGTGCTTTTCTGTCACTATACTGACCCTTGCTCAATTAATTGCTTCTATCTTAATATATACAGTCATATCTAATACTTGTTATCATTTAATTGCATTGCCGAACCACCAGAATACCTATCCATTTAAACAAATATCCGAAATTGTCGGTAGATATAGAATTCACTCCTGGGCTAGAGCTTTAAACAATAGATCTTCTTAATAGTTTTCTATCGCTTGTGCTACTCTTGAAAAGTTAGGTTGATAGTAATAATTACTATCAAAGGTTAGCTTGATAGGCTATTTTAAAAAAGGTGTTATAAATAGTGTTATAACTAATAGCGTAATCGTTGCTTAATTGGTACGACTTCACGAACTTCAAATTCAAAGATATAGTTACGCTCAGCTCCATCAGAAGTAATAAAAAGTTCCACCCCAAAGAGAGAACCTTTGTTCTTGATAGCTGCACTACTTTTTAGATCGAACATAGGCTCAATAGACCATGTCCACTCGCCTAGCTTGCTGATGTTTTGCGTTGGTACAATAAAACTTACTATCTTCTGGTTTGGCTCAATTATTAGATAATCTTTTTTTACACCCTCTTCTTTAAAATAAAGTAACCCGTCTGTTGCTTCTAAGCGTCTTTGCCTCGTATCAATGATAACTGATCGACTATAGTCAATCTTAATAGGCATCGAATGACGATTCTCTAAGTTATAGACAATCCTTTTAGGTTCTGGATAAAAGTCAATTTTTAGAATATCATCCTCATACTGATTGCTAGTCAAATTACTTGGTGTAACAAGCCTATAATCATACCAATAGTTATAAGATGAGCGTTCTGCTACACAACCTGCAGTAGCAGTTACAATAACCGTTATAATGGTTAAAATGGAGCTTACTCTAAACTTACAAGCTCTTCTGTCACACATACAATTCCTCCTACATCCTTTACATACCTATCGGCACCGATCTCTTGTGCGAAACCTTTCGTCACAACCGCGCCACCGACTATCACCTTGAAAGGAAGATTCTCCTCTCTAACCCTGTCAATTACTACTTTCATCTCTTTCATCGTAGTAGTCATCAATGCAGAAAGAGCAATAATATTGGCATTATGTTTTTTTGCTGCTTCAATGATTGAATTTGAATCAACATTACGCCCTAAGTCTATGACATTAAATCCAAAGTTGCCAAGCATCAATACGCATATATTTTTTCCAATATCGTGAACATCACCTTTTACTGTTGCAAATATGATTACTCCTTTGCTTGGCTCCTTTTCTCGTTGGAAACTCAATTTATTTTCAAGTAGATCTGCCCCTATCTTCATAGTCTCTGCTGATGCTACAAGATGCGGAATAAATTTTAAGCGCTTTGCAAATAATTGACCCACCTCTCTTATTGCACCTGTCATAGTACTGGTAAAGAGCTTTAATGGATCTACGCCATCGTTTATAGCTTTTGTAATTAAATCTTCAATTGAATCTTTATCACCTTCTATTATTGCATTATAGACTCGGCTCATTGGTGTTAAGTTTACTTGAGGCTTATCTTGGGAAGCTACTAGCTGCTTATCCTTTAAGGTTGCGCTTGTAATATAGCTTTTGCACCCTTCGTCACGATCAACAAACATTGAGCCTGCTTGAATGGTATCGTGCAGCTCGCTATCGTAAGGATCTAATATTGCCGCATCCAATCCTCTTGCTATTGCCATCGACAAAAAAGTTTTGTTAATCTGTTTTCTATTTGGTAGTCCGAATGAAACATTTGAAAGACCTACAATAGTCGGCATATCAAATTCTTTTTTGATAATTGAGATCGTTTCAAGCGTCTCCTTTGCACCATACTGCATAGCAGAGACAGCTAAAGCTAACACATCAAAAATAATTTTGTCTGATCCAATTCCATAATCGCTAACTCTCTTTAAAATATACTCTGCAACTTTCACCCTATCCTTGCTAGACTCAGGGATCTCGTCAGCTGCAAGTAGTCCAACCAGCGAGGCACCATATCGTTTAGCAATAGGAGCTAGCTGCTCAATTTTAATCGATTCGCCACTTAATGAGTTGATAAGTGCTTTACCTGGATATATTTTTAATGCAGATTCAATCACAGCACTATCCGAGCTATCAATAACCAATGGGAGCATCGTAATATTGAGCAGTGTGGCAATTGCTTTTTTCATTATCAAAGCTTCATCTACTAGCGGCACACCAACATTAATATCTAATGCATCTGCATTATGTAGCTCTTCTTTGCGTGCTTCTTGAACAATAAGATCAGTTCGCCCCCCCTTAATAGCTTCACTAAACAACTTTCTGCCTGTTGGGTTAATCTTTTCACCTATCTTGATAAACCGCTCGTTACTCCCTGCATAGAGCAAATTTTGCTGTGATGTAAACGAGAAGCATGGTTTTCTACCTTTTACAATAGGCTTAACGTTGCTAAGCGATTTTTTTATCATACTTATATAGATAGGAGTGGAGCCACAACAACCCCCTAAGATATTGACACCTCTCTTGACAAATTTAGGGGCGAACGAAGCTAGCTCCTCCATGCCCATCTTATAGAATGTTATGTCACCTCTATTTACAGGTAGACCAGCATTTGGTTTGGCGCTAATAAATGCGGTGCTAACATTTTCTGATAGTTCTTTTACCACCTTTAGCATCGCCTCTGGTCCTGTTGAGCAGTTGGCACCTATAATCTCGACACCAAGCCCTTCTAATGTGACGGCTGCAACTGCTGGAGTCACACCTGTGTCAGTGATTTTGTCATCGTTAAAAGTCATAGATGCTATAATTGGAATATTTTTTCGTACTTCGTTTGCAGCAATCACTGCAGCTTTCATCTCCAAAAGATCAAACATAGTTTCAATCACTATTAGATCGACACCAGATTCGACTAAAACTTTAATCTGCTCATGGAAAATTTCAACTGCAGCATCAAAGCTTAGATCACCAACAGGTTCTAGTATCGCACCAAGCGGGCCGACATTACCTGCTACATAACTATTAGGCGCTCCTCTCCTTGCAAGATCTACTGACGCCTCAGTGATCATCTTCACTTTTGAGCCTGCCCCATACTCAGCTAGACGTAATCTAGTTGCACCAAAGCTGTTAGTCATAACTATATCTGCACCAGCCTGAGCATACTCTTGATGAACACGAATAATCTCATCACTCTTTTCTAAATTCCAAAGATCTGGAGCATAGCCGATTGGAAGAGATCGTGATTGTAAAAGTGCACCCATTGATCCATCAAAAATCAAGATTCTCTTCGTTAGGATGCTTAAATCAAAACTCATATGAAACCTATTATTAACTTTTTTATATATAAATATCTACTTTACTATGAATTTTTGTTAACCATCTATCATAATAAATAAGAGCCTTATTATACTGTTAAAGCCATTAATATCAACTTTCATTCTAATTATCAGAGTAACGCCATTTGCGATCCAGTTGGATATAAGTTAAGGAGTAAGTTGATTGCTTCGTACTGAACCAGGTAAAGAATTAAGAATTGATGATAAATTATAATCTCCTTTACATATTCTGAACTAAAAAGTAAAGTTTATGAAAGAATTAAGAACAGATTTTTTCTATTTGGATATTTAACTAGAAGTATAAAACCCCGTTGGAGGCTATATGGAAATGGGCTATTCTGATTTTATTGTAACAGTATCTTTTATTGTTATAGTTTCAATGTTTTTCGCTCCCATATTGTTTATAGCATACCTATACATTAAAAATAAGAGCCAAACTCAACATTCATTATTGCGTGGTCGATATTGGTTTTTAGGAATTTTACGGTATCTTATCGAGAATGTAGGTCCTGAGTTTCGATTCTATATTACAGATGAAGATCTAGATGGCAAACCAATATCAAGAGAGAAATTCACTACCATTGTTAAAGCATCAAAATATCTTAAAACAGTTATCAGTTTTGGAAGTAAACGAAACTTTTCAGAACCTGGAATTTATATTAAAAACTCTCTTTTCCCAAAACTGGCAACTGAGCAAAAATTAGATACAACTTTAAAGTTTGAAACTAAACGCTACATAATAGATAAAGAATCGATATTTTTTAGGCATGAGCATATAGCTCCATTTAAGATCAGACGTTGGCTGTTAGAAGAAGAAGATGCAATAATAGTTGGTGAAGACAAAGCTAGTCCATGGAGAGTATTAGGTCAGGTTGGGATGAGTGCAATGAGTTTTGGAGCACTCGGTAAAAATTCTATCAGGGCATTATCTCATGGAATTGGGATGATCGGTGGATCATGGATGAATACAGGCGAAGGAGGTCTCTCTGGATATCACCTAGAAGGCCAACCTGATACTGTCGTACAAATCGGACCTGCTCTATTTGGAGTTAGAGATAAAGATGGAGGACTATCTGTTAGTCGATTACAAGAAATTGCAGCACTTGAAAATGTCAAAGCATTTGAGATTAAACTAGGACAAGGTGCCAAAGTTCGAGGTGGCCGTTTAGATGGTGCTAAAGTTTCTCCTGAAATTGCAAAAATACGAAATGTCGAACCTTGGAAATTATTACAAAGCCCTAATAGGTTCACATTCATCAACAACGAATCAGATCTCTTTGATTTTGTTGAAAAAATACAGGACCTGACTGGCAAACCAGTTGGTGTTAAGATTGTTGTCGGCGGACAAGGGTCGCTTGATCTATTTGTGAAAGAGTTTGTTAAGCGAGGTAGAGGCCCTGATTTTATCACTATAGATGGTAGCGAAGGAGGTACAGGATCAACATATAAAGAGATGGCTGATAGTTTAGGACTTCCAATATTTCCTGCACTGATTCATGTAGTCGATACTCTAAACAGGGCTAATATACGTAGCAAGGTTAAAATTATTGCTGCTGGCAAATTACATCTACCTGATGAAATCGCAATTGCATTAGCACTCGGGGCAGACCTTGTTGCAAATGCGAGAGGGTTAATGATATCAATAGGATGCATCATGGCACATAAATGTCATACTAATAACTGTCCGGTTGGAGTTGCAACCAACGATCCAAAGCTGCAACGCTCCCTTTATGTTGATGAAAAAAAGTATCGTGTCGTCAACTACATAACAACATTAAGGGCAGGACTCTTCAATCTTGCCGCTGCATGTGGATTAGATACGCCAACAAAGTTTAGCCGTGAACATCTTTCTATCTCAGATGAAAAGTATAATATATCTGCTATAAAATGATAATCTTAATCGACTTCTGATCCTTCTTGCCAGCCGATCAGAGCTGTAACTGATTTGCGAGGAATCAATATACAGCTTTCATTCACCCCTAGTCCGATCTTGTCAGCTGAGAGTATTGTTAGTAACTCTGTTTGATTAGTAAGAGACCAGTCACCATAACCTGGTGAATAGCGAGTTGTCGGCTTATAGCCTTGCCGCAATATTTGCTGGCTACTGATCAAAACATCTACTTTCTGAGCAAAATAGTCTGCCATCGTAGAACCTACTGCATCCAAAATAAAACCATCTGTTATACTGGTTGTACCTAGCGATTCTACTTTCTTCTCTAGTTGATCTCCTATAGTAACCGCAAGTAATGTTACTTTCTTGCATAGCGATAATAGTTTCGTCATACTTTGACCACGCAACAAAGTGGCAGACTCTTGTAGTGTTACTACCTCATCTTCAACTGAGCATATCTCACAAGTACGGTAAACAGCTTTTGGATGAATTAACCGATAACCTTGCTCAATGTTATTCAGAATCGTATTGCGTAGACTCTCTTCTTCAATATCATCTAAAGTTGCGATCTTCTTATTTATCTTTAAGCTTCGCATGACCTTAATTGGATCAATTGTAAATGGAATATTGTTTAATGTGACTACATGACTTTTCTTTGACACTTTTACCTATCATTCATTCTTATCATTGGCTATTATACTGGCATAGCGATTTATTTTGTTTTTTTATTCTTTGGAGGGAGTAATGATAGGGAGTATCACATTTAAAAAAGTAGTGCAACTAGTTGTTATTTTAATTATTACATCTATCTTTTCAGAGGCCGCTTTTGCCAAAGATTTTAAAGGCGAAATTGCCGTTGGCTCCACTACGACTTCTGGTAATCTAGACTCAGCTGCCCTTAATGCAGATCTTAAAGTTGAAAATAAAATAGATAAGTTTGTCAACAAAGCTAACGCAAGTTTCCTTTATAACAAAACCAAAGATGACTCCGATCAAGATGTCGTGGGGCAAAGATTCAGTATTGGAGCTGAATCACTCTATGGTCTTTCGATTCGTTCATATGCAAATTCTACCTTCGCCTATGAAGATGACCGCCAATCTGGATTTGATTATAGAACATGGCTCACTATTGGATTAGGATACAAATTGCTAAATAAAGAAGATCTAATGCTTACCTTAGAAGCAGGACCTGGCGTACGCCATTCTGTATTAGATGACATAGACAAAACCAAAGAAGATGAGATGGTCGCTAGATTCTCAGCTGACTTTTTAGCAAAATTTGATAGCCTCACATTTACTGAAAAAATTCTACTGCTATCAGGAGATCTCGATACCACAATAACCTCAACTACAGCATTAGAAGCTCCTCTTTCAAAAAAGTTAGCATTCAAAGCTAGCCTTGAGATAAAAAATGTTGATGAACCACCTGCAGATAATGAACAGACTGATGTCACTACTAAAATGAGCATCGCATATAAGTTTTAGTAGAGATGGTGCCTATTGTAAATAGAACTCCGTTATATTGAGGCTCTCAATCACTCCTTGCTCTATTGAAAGATTAAGAGTATCTAGTAGCAGACGGTTAAGTTTTGTCCTAGAGGATGATTCAAGAAAATTAATATAGCTATGACTTTGCAAAATTTTATATAACTTTTCACGTATTAATCTAGATTTCTGTTCTAACTCACTTTTAGCTTCAACTTTGCTGACAACTGCAGCTAGACTGATGGTTAATAATTTAGACTGCTCTTTATCCTTGATCTTTATCAAAAATGGATCAAAGTCATAAAAGATTAGTTTATCGCCTTTAGCTTGCTTTTGTTCTAATTCAGTCAACTCAACTTTCTCAGAATCGATCGGGTCAGCTGACGGTGCAAGTTGGTCACTAATAGTCCAAAAAGCCACTACTGTTAGAGTAGCAATAAGAATCATAGTAGTAAGAATATAGATCCATCGCTTGCTAGGCAAGTGGTCTCCTTGAGCACTATCCGCAAACTCAATCTTCTCTATAATATTGCTTTTTTCAAATGACCCACGACTATCTTCTAATACAATCGGTGAGTTTGATTTTTCTGCAACCGACCATATATCATCATAAATGTCTAGCTCAGCGCGTGCAATATTGTTGGTGTCTGATACAGCCATAAGTTACCTATATCCTATTTCGTATATAGATTCTATAGCGCTATTATTGCAGAATGTCAAAGAACAGAGAACCTACTACTCTGACTTGACCTACCTTCTTGAGGATTTGATGGCTTCTAGCATCTCCTTGACCGCAGATTCAATGCCAACAACAACTGCCCGCGCAATTATTGCATGACCTATGTTAAGCTCTTTAAGCCCTCCTAGTCCGGCAATTCTTCCAACATTATCTAATGTCAACCCATGACCTGCATTGCAGTCAATACCAACATCTAACGCAGACTTAACCGTATCTACAATTTTTTTAAGTTCAACATTCTGATCCTTGATATTATCTGCAACAGCATATGAACCTGTGTTAATCTCAACCGTTGTTGCACCTAACTCCTTAGACAACTTAACACTATCAATATCAGGATCAATGAAAAGAGTAGTTAAAATATCTTCATCGTTAAATACGCTAATTAAATCCTTAAGCTTTTTTTTGTGGCGCAGAAGATTCAATCCACCTTCAGTTGTAAGCTCTGCTCTTTTTTCCGGGACAAAAGTTACCTGCCATGGCTTAATTTTTAATCCGATTTGAGTAATTTCATGGTTAGTAGATAACTCTAAATTCAACCTCCCATTGAGAGATTTTCTAATCTGAACCAGATCGTTGTCATTAATGTGTCGCCGATCTTCACGCAGGTGGACTGTTATATGATCTGCACCAGCATCCATTGCTAGTAACGCTACTTCTAACGGAGATGGATATGATACTTTGCGCGCTTCTCTAACTGTTGCAACATGATCGACATTAACACCAAGCTTAATGTCATAATCATTGAAATTACTTCTGGATCGAACCGCCACAAGTAAATCCTCCTCCAGCAACACATGTATAACAATGGTCAGCAACAGCAATCTTTGTACCAACAGCAGGTGCTCTATTTAGTTCACTTATATGTGTTGCCACACCAGCTAACGGAATATCTAGTGCTAAATTAAAATCACAGTCATATATCATACCATTCCACGATACAGAAAGCTGATGACGGCACATAACTGAATTCACTGATGCTTGATTAAAATTCTGCTCAAGCTTGCTGTAATAAGCATCAAGGTTGTCAACTGAATCTAACCAATCACCAAACCGACCAATCGGAACATTTGCAAATGCAAATAAAGAATTAAATACCACTCCATATCGCTTATCTAATTCTTCCTTGTAACGCTTCTCCAATTCATCTTCTGATAAATGGAAAAATGCTCCTGAGGGGTTAACCACAATATTCAGAAGGTATCTATTGTCAGCTTTCCCATATCCTTCCTTATTTAATCGCTGCATTGATTTTACTATATCTTTAAATACACCTTCACCTCGTTGTGCATCGGTCTGACCTTCACTTAACGATGGGACGGAGCCTATAATTTCAACACTATTCTCTGTGAAAAGATCGATTAATCTATCATACGGCGCTCGATGGAGTAATACTAAGTTAGAGCGAAGCATAATTCGCTCCACATCAGGACGGAGTCCTCGAATTAGAAACTCAAGGTTGCTACTTAATTCAGGTGCGCCACCAGTGATGTCGACAATTTTAATTCCAGATCGCTTTGTATAATCTATAATATGATTTACTGTCTCTAAATCCATCACCTCTGTTCGATCTGGTCCAGCTTCAACATGGCAATGTTTACAAGTTAAGTTACACTGCGGCCCAACATTGATCTGCAATGTCTCTGTTTTGGATCTGACTAATTCCAATCTGTTTTCTATTAGTCGATCTTCAAACGATAAGAGTAATGAGCTTAAATGATTTTTATCCTCTGATTCCACTATCAATACCACCTATCTTATTTTTTGAAATAAATTTGAATTGTAACTTTCCTATAATTTAAAGTCACATAGATATATTGTTACAGATTTTTTTCATCTGCATGCCATGGACTAAGGTAGCTCCACCTCTTATAGCAGATGCAACATGTACTGCTTCCATCATTTCTTCCTTATTTGAACCATGCTCTAGCACAGACTTCGTATAGGCATCTATACAGTATGGGCACTGGATCGCATGGGCAACTGCAAGACCTATTAGTGACTTTTCACGTTTTGTTAATGCTCCACTTTCTGCAGTAGCTTTGCTGTAGTAGTTTAAAAATGCTTCTGCAAGTTCTGGTGCGTTTTCACCTATTTCTCCAAATTTTTCTAAGTCCTTTGGATCGTAGTAATCTGTCATATTTTCCCTTTATTTTTAAATTATCTGTAGCAGAGTATAGTACAACGTTTATTAACTCTTTTTAATCAAAAATCGGTAGACTCCATCTTTTACATCCTGTTCTATCAGAAGATTTCCTGTGCTTTGTGACCAAGAAGTAATGTCATCTACGGCACCTGGATCGGTTGCTAAAACCTCTAAGATGCCACCTGGCGATAGGTCTTTAATTGCGATCTTTGTATGTAAAATTGGTTCAGGACACGAAAGCCCTCTACAATCTATATTCTTTGAGGCTGCCATAACACTCTCCTAAATCTAATTATCTATTGGCCTTGAACAAGATCAAATATAAATCTACTATTTCCCCTGAGAATAGTAGATTTAAGAAAGAAAGTCAACTAAGGATTGATCAATGATTAAAGCCATTGATTGTACAGTAGCCTTATAGCTGTTCTCTAATAGAGCAAGATCGCTTGCTGATTTGACTACATCTGCATCCTCTATCTTAGATTGTATTGTTAAATTATTCAATTCCAAATCTTTCAATAGTGTAATAGTTTGAGTTAAATTATTTGAGATAGCACCTACAGCAGTTCTAACGTTGCTAAGCTCAGTCATGGCATTATTAATTAAGCCTACCGAATTATTAATTGCTGTTAAGTCATTCTGTTTTAAACTCTCGCTAAATAGTTTTAGTGTCGGGATAATATTTGTAGCACCGCCTAACCCTAGTGAACTTGTTATCTTCCCGCCTGATTTATCTAGACTGATTGCAATCGGATCTGTTGTACTATTTGGTTCAATTACAATCCTATTACCTGTCGAAGAAATTGATGCTGTAGCATTAAGACCTGCCGCAGTCAACGAGTTATTAATGCTCCCTAACATATCTCCTACTGTTACCTCTGTCATGTTAAAAGATATCTCTGCCTTTAAATCTCCCTGAACAACCTCAAACTCTTCTAAATCTAATCCTTTACCATCAAAGAGATCTATTATGAGTGTCTCATTCTCCATCTTTGCGTTATGACTATCACCTAAGAAAGTTATGCTATGGCGTTTACCTGCTAACCCTAAATCAGTAGCAGCGTCGCCATTAATATTAATTATCTCTATCGGTGCAAGAATTAGAGAAGAACTATCTTCGAGTAAAATTGCTCCATTATCTGTATCGATAGAGGCTGCTATATTTATACCACTGCCGTTAATTGCAGTAAGCAAATCTCCTACAGTATTCATTGAGGCAGTATCAATTGTTGCAATATTACCTTCCCTATCTTGAATTGTGAAACTACCAGAAGAGATACCTTCTCCATCCTTTAATGTTGGAAGAAGAGTGTCACTAGATAATGCAGGATTCATATCGGCTGCTAAAAACTTATCGCCTCTTGCAACATTCTCGATACTATCTGTACCATATAAGCTATAGGCAAAATTCGTGTTAGAACCTACATACTCTCCATTTGCATCAACTGCCTCACTTCTATTATCAAGGCCGCTAAAAAGATATATATCACCATGCTTTCTATTCGCCAACGAAACAATCTCTTCTATTATGCTATCAATCTCTGCTGCAGTTGAGATCCGATCATTTTCACTATAGGTACTATTGTCTGCCTGGATTGCTAACTCTTTAGCTCGCGATAATCGATCATACATATCCCCTAGCAACGAGTCAGAAAGATTAAAAATATTCTCTGCTGCTTCGGCAGTTTTAAGGCTCTGCTTGTCATCTGCAATTATACGTCTGATCTGTAATAGATCAACCATCCCGACTGGATCATCTGATGGAGAATTGATCCGTTTGCCAGTTGATATCTCCTCTTGCGCTTTTAATATCTGTTCTCCATTCCTGAAAAGATTATAAAGTGCACTATTGTATTGCATTAGGTTAGTAATTCTAAACATTTACTCTCTCCTCATGCAGTGATACTCATCAATTCATCTAACATCTCTGTCACGGTATCAATTATTTTAGCGCTCATCTGATATGCAGTCTGAAACTTTATAACATCTATCATCTCTTCATCTAACGACACACCTGATATCTGTTGATGTTGTGCCTCGATATTTGCTGCTATAGATTCTTGTTGCTTATAGTTAAGCTCGGCCCCTTCTGTCTCCATCCCGATTCTAGCCACCAAGCTGTCATAATATTCAGAGTAAGTTAATTGAGCTTCACCTGTCGTACTATCTTTTAACATAGTTGCTTTAGAATCTAACTTGGCTAACCGAGTAGCATTTTCACCATTGCCGTCACCTGTTGTTAAGCCTGCTGCAAATTTAGAGCTATCTGCTAAGAGTTTATCTGTAACACTAAAGCTTGAAGCTGCATTATTTGATATATCAATAATAAATCGATCACCTGCCACTTTCGTTCCTGTTATCCCCACTGTGATACCTCGCTCCTCTAGATGATCTACTACATCGCTTAGTGGGACAGCTGTTAGTATCGATTTATCTAAGGTAGTATCGTTTAGGCTATAGGTTGCACCATCATATACGATCTCAAGTTTATTCATAATCAATTTATCAGGTCCGTGCAGACTTAACGATATTTGAGCCATACCTTCATTATTGCTATCTGCATAACTACTTGGAGTTGGCGGATTGAAAAAATCAAGACCTGTGCTGCCATCTAGTCCATACCCTTGCTGATGTAGATTGTTAACATCTTGTGCAACTGTTGCAGCTAAGATATTTAATGCATCCAACTGATTCTTGATGTCATAATCTCGTAGCTCTAACGATGCTCCAACAGAACCACTCGTAATCTCTGATGTTATATCTACTTCATCTCCACTTGGTTCAACTAAAATAATAGAACTTGACAATGGATCATTCGAATTAGCTCGAGTTTTAAGCTCAAACTGGCTCTCCCCTATAACTAATGGGCGACCGGTTGATAAATAAACTGTAACCTCATTATTGGAACTATCCTCAACTGTAGTAATTTTGGTATAAGACGATAGATCGCGTAGCAACTTTTCGCGCTGGTCACGAAGATCGTTGGCAGTTACATTCTTAGCTTCGGTCTCGCTAATTATCTTGTTTAATTTGACTATCCCATCTGTAATCTGATTGATCTTCTCAATGGAACTGTTGATACTGCTGTTGAGACTCATCCTCTTATCTTGCAAGCTTTGACTGCTCTGTTTGAAAAATGTGCCAAGTTGTTTGGCATCATAAATAAGAGATGTCCGTTTAGGAATCGAACCAGGATCGTTTGCAATCTCTTGAATGTTTGAAAAGAAACTGTTGATCATGCTACTTAAACCATCATGTGATGATTCATTGAATACGCTCTCAACTCGACTCAAATAATCAGTACGTTGCTCATAATAACTTGTATCTGATATATTTGAATTACGCTCAGTTTCCAAAAACGAGTTATAATATCGGATCACTGCGCCTGTCTTAACTCCCGTTCCTATCATCCCATTCAACCCATTATAGCTCACAGGGTCTGACGCCTCTAAAGTTACTCCTTGCCGACTGAAATTTGGGCTGTTTGCATTCGCAACATTGTGACTACTGACCGCCAATCCCATTTGGCTTGCCATCATGCTTGTTTTAGCTATATTTAATGCCGTATAAATATTTGCCATCAGCACGATCTCCGAACTATGTGGCCACTTTGAACCTTAGAAGCTGATCCTTTTGTCTCATCATATACTTCTGCTTCTACCTCTTTTCGTAAAAACATCTTAGCTATAATGCTATTTATACTCATTAATTTGCTTAAAAAAGTGCTATTAAAATATAGTTTCTGTTCTATCTTCTTCAAGATTTGACCATACTCTTGGCGAAGTAATAATAGAGTTGGATTGCCCCCTACCACCTTCGGAACTAGAAAACTTATATTCATCTTCTCATCTGGGATATGTAGTACTGTAGATAACTCCTTCACCAATCCATTTCGGATAGTAGCTAGCTTTTCAATCTGGCTATTCAAACTGGCGATATCTCCTCTTATCTCTTCTGTAGAATCTAATTTATGAGCTTCTAAAGCAGCCCGTTGGCGATCCAAGAGTTCATTAAAAGCCTTCAGTAACTCTAAGCTCTTTGTAAGGTTGATTGTAAGGCTTTCCACTAACTGATCTTGATTAGATTCTAAACTCATTCTCGCTCCCTTCCTCTTGAAAGCTGACTTAGCTGTTCTACTAATTTATCTGCTAACTGACCTGACGAACTTTCATTTGATAGTAGCGTTGCAAACTGATCATCTAACATTGAGGTAAATAGACGCTCCCCATCATTTTTCTTGAACAACCCTTCTGTTTCATCAATTGTATCTCGCATGCTTTTTAATACTTTTGAGTAAAAAATAGATTGAAATTCTACTGCAGCTTCACGAAGTTTGGATAGATCACCTTTATTTGCTTTATCTACTAACGGCAGTCGTAAGCTATCACTAGATTTAAAACCTTCTATATTCATGTTATCTCCTTTTGCATGGATTTATTCAATATGTATGCCAATCGAACTTTAGGAAAAACTATATTATTTCGATCGTTGCCTTTAATGCACCGGCTCGTCTAAGCGCTTGAAAAATCAATATTATATCTTTTGTCGCAATACCAAGCTCATTGAGTGATTCAACTATTGCGCTTAATGACCTGTTTGATTGGAGTTCTACGAACTTACTATTTTTGCCATTTTGATTGCCGTATTGGGCAGAATTTTCCTGACTCGGGTTCTCAATTTTAATAGTCAAATTTTCATGTGTTATCGCTACGCCATCAATCGTAACGTTTGATCCTATAACAATCGCACCAGATTTTTCATTGATTACAATTTTTGCTTGGCTATCAGATTCCACCTGTAAGCTTTCAACTAACGCTATATATTCTATCTTCCTATCTTGATACTCATCTGGGAAACTTAGACTAAATGCAGTCGAATCTAGAGCTTTCGCTACATCACTTCCTACCGTCTCATTAATCACTCCTACTGCTCTATTTACAGTTGTGAAATCAGGATAGGTCAATGCAAAGATCAGTTCTGGTTCATTTAATATGTTAAATCCAACCTCTTTTTCAACTAATGCTCCGCCCGGGATCATTGCTGATAGTATTTTACTTGAACGTCTTGAGTAACTTCGAATATCGCGAACAGTATTATCAGATTGCAAGCTACTTACTATCGAACCTTGCCCAACTGCATAGATCTCTTGATTGGCACCTTTTAAAGGTGTCATCAATAACTGGCCTCCTTCTAAACTCCGCGCATCGCCTAAACTTGCAACATTAATATCAATCCGCTGACCCGCTCTTGCAAATGGGGGCAAGCTAGCTGTCACTATTACTGCTGCCACATTCTCTACACGAATATGACGCAACGCACTTAGCTTCTGCTGGATTGAATTACCATCTTGTAATGACTCTAGTTCTATATTGGCTCCAAGTCGCTTCAACATAGATATCAATGCCTGCGTTGTAAATGGGCTCTTATACGACCTATCTCCTGATCCTTGTAGACCAACTACTAGACCATAACCAACTAGCTGATTCTCCCTAACACCCCTGATTGACGATATATCTTTTAACCTCTCTGCCAATGTAAAATCGGCTGACAGCAGAATAGATATAGATAGTATCAATATAAAAAATTTGCTTACCTTTGTCATAAGAATCCTTTTACGGTAATACTTTCCTCAAAATTTGCCCTAGCCAGCCAGGTCGCTTACCTTCAGCTATGGCACCTCCACCTGTATAGCGAATATCACCATTAGCTATCTTTGTTGAGAGAATTTTATTATTTGATGATATATCTTTAGGATGTACAATCCCTTTTACCAACATATACTGCTCTTCATCATTAATCTGCATCCGCCGCTGACCTTCTATCACAAAATTTCCATTGGGGAGTATCTCCTTTACAATGCATGAAATTGTTGCCTCAAACTTATCTGCACGATGCGTTGCACCTGCACCATTAAATTTGTATCTAGAATCGACTCCCATATTTTTTGCATCGTCATCTGAGTCAAACCCAATTTGAGAGTTGAAATCTCGTTGTGACTTTGTATCGCTCTTATTAACTGCAGTGGTCGCTTCTACTATAACAACAGTAACCAAATCTCCTATTTTGTTTGCTTTGTAATCATGGAATAGTGAATTCTTCCCATTTTGATCTACCCACAACGAACCATAGCTATACTCTTTATTCTCCGCTTCTATATTTATAATCGGCCGATCTGGCAGTGCAACTTTCGTTGAGCAGCCATAGCTCAAGAGTGGGGCTGTGATGAAAATCATTACTATAATAATTTTACTATCTGCCATCTAATTATCCTTAAAGTTGATCGCAACCATCTGCTTATCTATTACTTTTGCCTTGTGCTTTTTGTTCGTATTGCTATTTCTTACAAAAATAATATCATTTAGATCGCCTGACTCTTCTGCTAAAACATCAACACTAACTGTGACTATATCTTTCTCCATAACCAAAACGACCCTATCACCTCTATTAATTAGGCTTACTTTTTTAAGATCTCGTTTTGAAATTACTGATCCTGCCTTGATATCATTCTTGGCAACTGCATCCTCTAAATCGCTAACTCGGATCCTAGAAAAAGAGCTATTGCTATCTAATGGTAATCTCCTAAATTCAACATCAAGCTTATGAATCTTTGAACCTTTATTAATCCTCTCCTTAGCAATTATATATTCAGCTGTAATACCGACTAAGGCAGGAACCACAACCTTCTTAACTCTTCCTTGATGACGCAGCTCAAGCGCAACAAAATAACGCTTAGATATTCTATTAGCACCAATAACCTTGATATCAACTATATCTTCAACTGAGATACCCTTAACTTGCATATCAGGTGCAATATAGACTTTCTCAATTTTTAGGCTTTCGTCGCTAAGTTGGTCATTTAACTCTTTTATCACCTCTTGCTTAACCGATTCATAAAATTTGTTTGTTGGATCATCACTCCCTGCAACTGCCAGATTAGAGGATAGTAAAAAAAGAACCACTATAATCGTTTTATTAAAAAACTTTTTTTTCATTATCGTTTCAATTGATTTACAACTTGCAACATGTCATCACCTGCCTGAACTACCTTTGATAGTATTTCATATGCACGCTGTACTAATATCATTGAGGTCAATTCATCGACCATTTCAACATTTGAAGTCTCAACAAAACCTTGCAATATTTCACCAAATTGATCAGTTCTAGGACTCCCTGTTATCGGGTCACCTGATGCATCTGTCTTGGCGTAAAAACTATCACCAATAGAGAGTAATCCAGCTTCATTAATAAAACTTGCAAGTTCAATTTGACCTATCTCTTCTGTTGTCTCATAGCCATCTCTTACAACGGAAATAATACCTAATTTGTCTATTGATATAGATTGGGCATCTTCTGGTACTGTTACGCTTGGATATAATTTGGATCCATCTACTGTGACAATGTTTCCTTCTGAGTTTAAAATAAAATTACCAGCTCGAGAGTAGACTAATGAACCGTCGCTTCTCTCTATCTGAAATAGTCCGCTACCTTCGATTGCCAAATCTAGCTCGTTTTGACTATTCTGAAGAGCACCCTGAGACGACTCTCTTGTGATCGATGAGGGCTTCACACCAAGTCCAACATGAATCCCAGTTGGCACTCTTGAGCCATCTTCACCAACAGAACCAGCACCTTTTATCACTTGGTAAAAAATATCTTTGAAATCTGCTCGCGATTTCTTAAACCCGACCGTATTAACATTAGCCAAGTTATTTGCAATCACATCCATACTTAATTGTTGTGCTGCCATCCCTGTGGCACCTGTATGTAGCGCTCTAATCATATTTTTTTATCCTTCGTTATCCTATTACTTGCTCTGCAACTTTTCCTGTCATTGAGTCATGTTCTGTGATTAATTTCATAATCGATTCAAATGATCTAGAATTTTCGATCAGATCAACCATTTCTTGAACCGCATTCACATTACTCATTTCGACATGTGATGATTCTAAATTTGCAGTTGGCAAAATCGAACCTTCAACATCTGATGAATATAAATTGTTGCCTGCCTTGCTTAAGGTATAGGGTTTTGGAAAATCAACAATCTTGATTGTACCTGCCAATATCTCTTTATCACTATCGTGATCTCGTTCTGTTAACCAAACCTCACCCTTGTTGTTGATCTTGGCATTCAGATTCCCTATAAAAATCGGGCTATCATGCTTAGAAAGTAGAGGCATATCATCGCTCGAAACAAGGTAGCCATCCGAACTTACTTTGAATGCACCATCCTTTGTATATTTGCGCTGATCAGAAGCTTGGAGCTCGAAAAAACCAGATCCCTTAATTGCAACTGAAAGATTATCTGATCGGCTCTTGAATGGACCTTCACTATAATCTGAAATAGTTTTGGCTGCTACAGGGAAAGTGCTATCAAAACTTAGTTTCTCTCCTTCTTCGGCAAGATAACTTTCAAACAGCACCCGATCTCTCTTGAAGCCAACAGTCTCAACATTGGCTAAATTATTTGCACTCGTATCTAGCCGTAACTGTGCATTTTTTGCCCCTGCGACTGCAATAAACATCCCTTTATACATATCTTTTGCCTAAAATTTTTAGATACTTACTGTTGAAGCAAGTTATATGCCAAAAACTCATCTCTACTTATCATTGATTGATATTCACTTATATGTTACCTTGATAGTAAGGAGCTATAAGTTACAATGGAGATATGTGATGCCTGCAATATAAAAATTGAAACTGGTCATATCCGTTATAAACTTGAAATTAATCTCTATGCTATCGATGATGGACTGCCAGCTGAAAATTTGAGTGATTTACAACTTACTAATCTTATTGATAGCTTAGCGCAAGAAGATTCAATAGCTTTGGAGAAGAATATTTTTGATAAAAATCTTTTTATTCTCTGCAGTCAGTGTAAAAAGGATTTCGTCTTAAACCCATTCAAAAAGTTCAAATGAATAGAGAACATCTATTAGATAGCTATATTAGCTCATTAGCACTGTACAAAAATCTTTCTGAAAATAGTATCGCAAGCTATGTCTCTGACCTGAAAAGCTTTCTCGATTTTTTTGAGGTCAACGATGTAGCGAAACTTGCTACACTATCCAATCAGGATCTAATGAACTATCTGAATTCATTAAAAAATAACAATCGAATGGATAGAACAATCAGACGTGTTGTCTCATCGCTAAAAGGATTTTACGCCTTTTTGCTAGATGAGAAACTTGTAGAAAAAAACATCGCTACAACCTTGAGATCAACTAAAGGGAGGGATCAATTACCATCTGTAATATCGTTAAGCGAGCTAGAGAAGCTTCTAGAAGCTCCATCAGGTAACAGCCCTAGAGAGATTCGAGATCGTGCAATATTAGAAACCCTATATTCAACAGGTGTAAGGATTTCTGAGTTAGTCTCCATTCAACTTGCTGCCATTAATTTCGACGAGCGATTTATTAAAATAGTAGGTAAAGGTTCTAAAGAACGTATCACACCAATTGGTCTGCGTGCAATTGATAAGATCTCTCTTTACCTTAACTCTGCTAGAGCAAAACTACTCAATCAACGGGTAAGCCATTATCTTTTCGTGACTTCAAGGAGCCACAAAATAACTCGTCAAGCATGTTGGAATCTAATCAAGCATTACGCAAAAGAGTCTGGTATTAATAGTAAAATTAGCCCACACTGGTTGCGCCATTCTTTTTCTACACACCTTCTAGAACAGGGTGCAGATTTAAGGTCGCTGCAGGTAATGTTAGGTCATAAAGATATCTCGACTACCCAGATTTATACCCATACTGCTAAGAGTTATCTAAAAGATGTCTATCGTAGAACACATCCAAGATCGAAATAAGCTTGGAATTTTAGCTAAATCAGCATTATTATAGTGATAGATATTTTGATTACTAAAATGATAATTCTATCAAGATAGAGGAGAACAACTGATGGGAGCGGGGAAGTTTACAATAGAGACCGATAGAGTTGTTACTCACCCAATAACCAAAGGTATTTTCCGATATGCAGTTATTAGTGATGCACGTAATATGCAAAAATTAATCCAGTTATATGCTGATCAAGGTAAAATGTTACCTCGATCACTTAATGAATTATTTGAATCTATAAGACAATATGTGGTATATGAAGAGGATGGCAAACTCCTTGGGATATGTGGATTACATATCTCTTGGGAAGATTTAGCAGAGATTAGAGCGTTAGCTGTCTACCCTACAAAGCATGGTGAAAATATCGGTACTACTCTTGTCAACTTTGCACTACAAGAAGCAAGAAGATTAAAGATACTTAAGGTTTTTACTTTAACTTATGAGCCAGAGTTTTTTATTAAGTTAGGATTTGTTAAGGTTGATAAAGCTATGTTTCCACATAAGATATGGAGGGAATGTATTAAATGCCACAAGTTTCCAGATTGTGATGAAACTGCTCTAATGATTGAGACACCTTAACTAGTTTATAGAATTAAAATGTTATTAGATAAATTTAACAGGGCTATAAGAGAGCTTTCTATAGAACCAAGTGCTGTTGACTTCTTCAATGCTCAAAATGGTAAGAGTAACGTAGTAAAGTCTCTCTTACATACTGACGATCTAGTAAGATTTGTGAAAGCATTAGCATTTATTGGAGTAAATCATGTCTCATTAGAGGATAAAGAACCGTTTGCACGAGATGATATTTTTTATCTATTGAGGGCAATCGCTAGAACAAAAGAGATCAAAACAATTTCGCTAACTACAAACGGACATTATCTATCTCAGAATATTGATAAAATAAAGAAGTTGCAGTTAAATAAAGTTCAAGTGGTACTCCCTACTGTCAATAAGACAATCTATAATCAGTTGAGTTCATCTGATATATTTGATAAAGTTATTGATGGCATATTAAAGTCAAAGAGTAGTAAAATCAATGTCTCTATACTCTCTTATATTGAGTCCAATCTGAATAGTAACGAGATTGAGCCTCTAATAGAGTTTGCTGTTGATAACAAGATTGATATATCATTTGAAGAGTTAATCAAAAAAGATAATGTCCCATCAGTTTTGCCCCGATATAAAGAGATAATTTCAAAACTTCAGCTAACACCAATAGGTGAAAACAGCTTTAAAGATAAATCCAGCAACATAACAATCTCATTTGAAACAGTGCAAACACTCAAGTGTCAACTCTGCACAAAAATATGGGTTACCAATAACGGCAAGGTTGAGCTTTGCAAAAAAGTTGGCGATTATTCAATTGATCTAGAAGCATTCTTTTCCCAAGATCCAACCGATGGAGATTTGATTGATCTCGCAACAAAAATACCACTAAACAAGCCTCTTACAGTCGATTAAAAGTTTTAAGCTCAAGAGTTTCCTTCTTTTTTAAAGCTACTCATTAACTTTCTCAGCTAAACGCCGGAACTCTAGTCCATATAAGGCATCTATATAGGTTCGCATCTCATCTTTTTCTAAGTTTGTAGTAAAATTCCAAAACCCATAGATTCTAGCAAGTGTCATCAATCTCTTTGCATATAGATCCCAAGTGTAGCAATTTTGAACTCTGCTAATAGCACCATCTGAAATAGATTGCCAATAGTTTTTGGATTGCTTCTCTTTTTCAAAAAACTCTATAAGTAGGTCAGTTGCACTCTGGGCTTTGTTAGGATTAATATGAAATCCAGAGACGCCATGCTCTATAATTTCTAATGGACCACCAAACCTAGTGGCAAATGTAGGTAGACCAGTAATCATAGCTTCAATAACAGTTAATCCAAAAGCTTCAAATAATGCAGGTTGAACAAAAACACCTTTATGATCTGCTATCACTCGATATAGTTCTCCTGATAGCTCTTTTGATAAACGGACTCCGATCCATCTTGCTTTATCATCTAGGCTATGTTTATTAAATAGCTCATGCATGAGGTGAATCTGCTCTTGTTCTTCTTGATCGGAGGATTGATCAGGATCAATAGCACCTGCAATAACCAAAAGGTTCGCGGCCTGCTTTATTGAATCAGATGATCCATACCAGTCGACTAACCCTGCGATATTTTTGATCCGATCAAGGCGAGCCATTGTAAAAATTATCGGCTTATCTTTATCTTTAAAGCTCCCTCTACTATTATCTAAAGAGTCAGCAAACAAAAAGTTTCTGGCCTGCTCTAGATTTTCTTTATTGCGCCTGCCATGTTCATTATAAGGAAAATATATTTCACTATCAGCACCAGGTGAGACGATATTAAATTTTGGATCAAACACATCAATCCCATTCACAACTCGAAATAGTCCAGGCATTGTAAATGATTGGTAGCTTTCATATTGACCAACAGAATCAATTCGCCCAGATATTTCCTGGAAAGTAGATGTAATAATAAAATCTGCGCTATTCATCGATATTAGATCTGCAGTAAACTGGCATGAAAAATGGTATCTACTTTCGTTGTCACGCCAATAGAGGTCTGAGTATAGGTATTTAGTTTTCTCCAGTGCATGCGCAATATTGCATTGAGTAACCTTTAATCTCCTTGATAGTAGTGTGGCAACAAGGTTACCATCAGAATAGTTGCCGATAATAAGATCAGGTCTAGATTCAAATGTTTTTAGGATAGTGTCAGCTGCATCGTCAGCAAATTTTTCAAGATATGGCCAGACCTCAAAGCGTGATATCCAGTGGGGAATCACCTCTTGATTAATATCGTAAAATGGTACTCTTACAATCTTACAATTCTCTGTTCCCTCAACTTTCTCAATAGGTTGATCACAATCCGAGCCTTCAGGTGCATCAGGTATCAATCTTGTGATGATATAGATATTAGGTGCAACATCTATCCCACTTTCGACTAACCGTTGTCGCATCTCTTTCTCAACTGCGCGGACTTGATCTAGTATATAGACAACCTGCCCACCAGTATCTGGTAATCCCAACGTATTGTTTTGACCAAAAAAACCATGTGGTGAAATAATTGCAATTGAGAATATCATTGGAATTTTATCCAGAAATTTCTCCAGTATAAGATGGTCCGGAGCCTCTAGCAGATCAATCAAAAGCAGCATCGATTTTTGAACATGTTTTGCTGTTGCACCCCAACCTGGCTCAAATCCGAGACTGTTTGCTTTTTGTTCGAATTGACTCCAGCAGGTATCATCTACTATATTATTAAGATAATTAACCATAGCCCGCAGGGAGTTGCGTAAGCTACTAACATTCTGAATTTGGCTCGATAGTAATAGCTGCTTACCTCCTATATTATGAACACGCATGAAGTTTAAAAGTAGATTGGCACCATTTTCATTATCAAAAAATAGCTGTGACGATAACTTTCGATTCAGCAGTTGGACACCCTTCCCAATTGAACTTGATTCTTTGAACTTCGGGAAATTACGATTGAAAGGCTCAAAATTGATCTCTAAGTTCCAGGAATGATTTTTGTTGCTATCTATCAATCGCTCCTTCACAGCAAGGTAGTCTGCAACCTCAATCTCTACAAATTCAAACTCTACCTGATGAGATTTTATATATATCCATCTCCCTATAGATTCACGGACCGCAAGATATATATAGGGATGATCCAATGCTGCCTCTTGGCTAATATAGAGTACCTCTCCTAGTGGCTCATCTAACATTGATAACAGATTATTCGCTTTGCAAAACTGATTGAATATATCCCATATCTCTGTTCGAAGTAAAAAAGGCTTGTTCGGCTCAAATAGTCTAGCAGACAATAGATTCCCTTCTTCTTTGTATTTGCCAAGATAGTTATTGAGAGTTCTTAAAATAGTATGTTGCATAATCTAATCAAAAAAATTGTATTTTTTTATTGCCTCAATAATACCAGCAACTCCATGTCCTGTAGCAAAATATACATTAGGGCTATTTCGTAATTTATTTAGCTCCATATTATAGCCGCCGACCACTACTCCAATGTTAGAGCCGACTAGCATATCCTCATCGTTGCCAGAGTCACCTGCAACCATAATCTTATCCATCGCTACATTGAACTTATTTGCCAAATATCTGAGCGCCAAACCTTTGTTTGCCCTGATTGGTAAAATATCAAGGAACATCCCATGAGAAAATATTAAATTAGCTGTAATATTATTATTTCTTAGCAATCTATTTATATCCTTAACTTTTAAGGCCAACTTTGGATCAATAAAGTAACTTATCTTATGTTCATTTTGAGCATCTTCTTCTTGAAGTGTTAGACCTTCTAAATCAGAAAGCAGATCAACTATTGCAGATCGCTTCCATTTGTAATTTAGATGAGTATCATATCCATTATCTTTTACTAATTTAGGGCCATAAAATAATTCAGAGCCTACTGAAGTTATTAAAAAGTTTGGGATTGGAATTGAAAATTCGTTTAATGCTTCTAATGTTAATTGCAGATTACGTCCTGTTGCAATGCCAAAGCCAACTTTATTACCTTTTTCTGATAGCATCTTAATTAACTTACCTAGCTCTTTACTGTTAGTAGTAAGCGTTCCATCAATGTCGCAGATTAACATTTTTTCATGACTCATTAACCGTCTCTTTAAAAAATTGTATGGGTTCTTTTGATCTTTTTGTATAACACTTTTCATTAATTTCATTAAAGATTTTGTATGCAAATCCCACGAAAAAAATTTCTTCGAATTGCTCAGCCCTGCTATTGAATATTGACTCCATCTCGTTTTGTCTTCAATAATACTAGTAATAGACTGCTCAATAGCATCAATATCGAGTGGATCAACAACTAAGCCATTCTGACAAATCTTAACTATATCACCAGCACCACCATTTGCAGTTGCAACCACTGGCAATCCACTAGCCGCTGCTTCTAATAATGTTAAACCAAATGGCTCGTTTAACGCTGGATTTACAAATACACCTAGCGATTTAGCTGCCATCCTATAGACATGTCCAATATCTTCTGATTGATGAGATTTTGGATAGGCAACTTTCCCATAAAGATTGTAGTAATCTATCAAAAATAATATTTTATTAATCACAGACCTAGCCTCTTTTGCCAATAGTTTGATATCACTGCGAGAGCCTGCCATAATGACTAAATTTGCAATATCTTGTAGCTTGATACTTTGGCCATAAACATCAATAAGAGTCGTAAGATTTTTCTTCTCATCGGCACGAGCAATTGCTAATATCATCGGCTTGAGCGGTTCTCTTAAAAACTTTTGTACCTCACTTTGAATGGGTGAAATAGGGCTAAGCCAATTAAATCTAGATGGTGGTGTAAACTTTTCTAAGTCTACGCCAGGTGGAATAACAAATATACGTCTCGGATCATAGTGATCGTACTTTGAGTATTGTATATCGACCTCCTGCTTCGTTGAGGCAACAATAATAGAAGCTACTTCTATAGCTTTCTCTTCTGCTTCAATCCGCTTCCCTATATGATATATATTTTCAATATCTGCTCGATTATGACCATCCTCAATTAGAGAATCGCGCTTGAGTTTTCCTAGCGAATGTCCAGTAAATATCATTGGGATATCTAATATAGATGCAAGTTTACTTGCTACTAGCCCTGCATCTGCATAATGAGCATAGATTATATCTGGCGTTTCGCCTGCCGCACGGAAATATTTGATTGCATTATCAACGAATACTTCAAGATAGTCCCAGAGCTTCTCTTTTACTATATAGCGACGAGGACCAGCTGGAATCCGCACAATATTTAAATTCTCACTTATTGGCTCAATTTCGTGTGCATAATCTTGTGATAAACGTCTATCTTGGATTCGCCTGGTAATTAGGTCTACTTTTGCCACCATCGGCCGTTGAACAAGACTCTTTGCTTGCTCTAACACATAGCGGATCTGCCCTCCAGTATCAGCATCTTTGCCATATTCAATATTCCTAGCTCGGATTAAACCATGGATAGAGATCGAGACTATATAAAATTTTTGAGCCGATTTTGTTTGCACTTTTTTATTAGTCAAACTTGAAATCCCTATAAAAATCTTTATCAGTAGTTGTTGCACCTTCAATCGAACAGATAGATGATGCAAATTCAACTGCGAGTTTTAATGCATTTTCTATTTCAATCTTTTCTGATATAGAAGCAAGTAATATTGATGTAAATGCATCTCCGGCTCCAACACTATCTTTAAAGTTCGAAACATCGGGTGCCAAAGTATGCAAAACTCTATCTTCTGAAATAATATAAGCCCCCTCTTCTGCCATACTTACAATCATCATATCTAAACCATACTGCTCGATAACAGTCAAAGCAGACTCAACCATCTGTTCTGATCGACCATTGAAATTAGTATGCAACCAATTTTCCAGCTCCTCAATATTGAGCTTGACTATATTGGAACCTGTTACTGCCAAGTTTAGATCAACAAAATTCACCCATGGCTTTCTTAGATTAACATCTATGAATGTTGCAGGTCTATGTATATTGCGGATAGCCCAGAGTGCATTTTTAGAATTGCTAGAACGTAACGCAAGCGAGCCGTGGTAAAGAATAGTAATTTGTTCATCGTCTAGCAAAGATAATGCTAAATCTTTATCAATAAAATCATAGGCAGCATCTGGCAAAATATCAAAACAATGACCATCTTGACCTTTGACAACATTAACAATCCCTGTTGGTCGATCTTTGATAATCTGGATCCCATCTATGTTCAAGCCCCATTTTGAGGCAGACTCTAAAATATCATGCCCGAACTTATCGTCACCAACTCCACTTATTAATAATGGATCAAATCCAACTCCTTTTAGATTCCATGCCACATTAAATGGTGCCCCACCTAAAACCGCTCGGCCATCAGGAAATATGTCAAACAATGCTTCTCCAAAGATGACCACTCTGTTTTTAGTTTTTTTCATCTAAATTGGCAAAAAAATAAATATGTTATAGTATAAACCTATATTTGAATCGTATAAAAAAGAATTGCTCTTAACTTTAGATAATAGGTGAGAATTGTCAAAACAACCAGAACTAATTGTAGCATGTGACAATAATCAGATACTCAATACATATAGAACTTTATATAATATTCCACTGAACAGTTTTCTATCAGATGCTATGAAGATATTAAATAACCGATGGAAAAAGTAATTTTCCTAAGGTAACTATGAGCTTATTTATCAATAGAGAGGGGAAACGAAATGGGTAATTGGTATTATGCAAAGGGAGATAAGAGAAAGGGCCCTTTGAGTAAACGTGAATTTGTTTCTGCGGTTCGCAAAGAAAAGCTACCATTGGATACTTTGATTTTTGGTCCTGGCTTTGTTAGCTGGACCAAGTTATCACATTTTCCGCAACTAGTGGAAATGAGCAAAAGTAAAACTAACGATCAACCAACCCCCATCCCAGTGCGCAACTCAGATGAGATAGATTATAAAGTGATGGGTGAGGAGATGCAGTATGTCGAAATTGAACTTGACCCTGATGAGTCAGTAGTTGCAGAAGCTGGTGCGATGATGTACATGAGCTCGGCAATTGGAATGACAACGATATTAGGTGACGGTTCCAGTCAGGATGAGAGTAGCGGACTGTTAGGTACGTTATTAGGATCTGGTAAGCGGCTATTAACTGGTGAATCATTATTTATAACTGTCTTTACACATGAAGGTCGATCTGGCAAGCAGCATGTCTCTTTTGCCGCCCCATATCCTGGTAAGATTATTCCAATTGATCTGAGTTCGCTCGGAGGTGAAATTATATGCCAAAAGGATGCATTCTTATGTGCAGCAAAAGGGGTTTCAATAGGGATTCATTTTCAGCGCAAAATTGGTGTCGGGCTATTTGGGAAGGAAGGTTTTATTATGCAAAAGCTAGAAGGAGATGGTATTGCTTTTGTCCATGCAGGTGGGAATATTATAGAACGTAACCTAAAGCGGGGCGAAAAATTAAAGCTCGATACTGGCTGCCTTGTCGCTTTAGAACCTGCCGTTAAATATGATATCGAATTCGTAGGTGGCATTAAATCAATATTAGGTGGCGAAGGGCTCTTTTTTGCAACATTAAAAGGACCAGGTAAAGTCTGGCTGCAGACACTTCCATTTTCAAGATTTGCAAACAGAGTATATTCAGCAGCAGGCGGTAGTAGAGGGGAAGGTTCATTACTGAGCAGTATTATGCCAATCACAGATATAGCTGAAACTCTATTAGACGACTAGAACTGTGCAAAATAAAAAAAGAATAATAATCGGGGTTACAGGGGCAACTGGTGTTATCTACGCCGTGCGAGTGATCGAAGCATTGAAAGAGTATGGAGCAGAGTATGATCGACTACTAATCATAACAGATGCAGCGTATAAGACTCTTAATATCGAATTTAAAGAAGGGATAGATATATTAAAATCTACTGCTACCACTATTTTTAATCAAGACGATTTAGCCGCTCCGATATCATCTGGTTCATTTATAACTCAAGGGATGATTGTGGTACCTTGCTCAATGCATAGTCTATCTAATATTGCATTATCAAATAGTTCTACGCTTCTTGCCAGAGCAGCTGATGTGACATTAAAGGAGGGCCGTAAGCTGCTACTGATTCCACGAGAGACACCATTTCATAAGGGACATCTAAAGCTACTTACAAAGGTAGCTGATATAGGTGCCACTATACTTTGCCCTATGCCTGCATTTTATCATCACCCAAAGAGTATTAATGATATCATTAATCAAACTGTTGGGAAAATTTTGGATCAATTTGAAATTGAGCATGATCTATACAAAAGATGGGGAGAAAAACTCAGTTAGATACTATGGATAAAAAAGTAATTCTATTGATTTTGGATGGCTGGGGTGCCTCTGATATCAAGGAGCATAACGCTATTTGGCAAGGTAATACAACTAACCTTGATCGAATAGGAAAAAAGTATCCCAATATTGAGATCATTGCATCAGGTGTTGATGTTGGACTACCAGCTGGACAGATGGGCAACTCCGAGGTTGGCCATTTAAATATTGGATCAGGTCGAGTTGTCTACCAAGATATCATGAAGATCTCAAATGCAATTGCAACAGGTGAAATCAAAAATAATAGAGCAATTATTGATGCTATCAGGCAAACGAAAGATAAAAATCGGAAACTTCACTTTCTTGGACTTTTATCAAATGGTGGTGTTCATAGC
>JBLYYQ010000011.1:0-42459 GCA_048550035.1 Nitrospinota bacterium | reverse complement strand
ATTTGGCTATAAGTCCACTGAAAATATCTATAGCCAATTCAAAGCTTATTCCGTTACTTGATAAAATATCTGATAAAAAACGAAAATCACCAAACAACAACATTGTCATTATCATCGCTGTTACAACGGAAAATATCTTAAGCTGCTCGATGAAAATATATCTATCTATGATTCGCATAGTGAAAGTATGTTATCATGCTAAGATAAATTTTTATTTAGAAGAATAAAATATAATTGATCTAAGTTTAGTTTATATTTAAATTAACTAACACATGCTTCAATCTGATCTTTCCTTACTAACGCGCCTATCTGCGATCGCTGTTTCTCTATCAGCAGAACGAAATCTTGATATCCTACTTGAGAAAATTGTAGAAGAAGCATGCTCTTTTTTTAACTCAGATGGGGGAACACTCTACCTTCTAGAGGATGAAAAGCTCCATGTGAAGATCAGTCAAAATCGTTCTCTTGGAATTAAGCTTGGAGGTCACACCGGAGGAGAAGTTGATATTCCTCCTATACCGAAAGATCCAAGATTTGTCTCTGCATACTCGTTAATTAACAAGCGGACAATTAACATTCAAGATCTATATAGCAAAACAGAGTTTGATTTTACTGGCCCAAAAGAATTTGATAGGTTAAAAGGATATCGATCTAAATCTATGCTTGTTACTCCACTTTTAGATCATGAGAAAGATGCAATCGGTGTATTACAGCTAGTCAACGCTATCAATAGTGATGGCTCATCCAAGAGTGGATTTGAAGATCAATATATAATATTAGCAGAGTCACTCGCCTCACTAGCTGCAATGGCTATAAAAAACAGCAAACTCTTAATTGAAACTGAAAAGATGTTTAACTCATTTATGAAGGTCATCATTACAGGCCTTGATGCTAGGAGCCAATATACACATGGACATGTAGAACGTGTAGCAAAACTAACTTTAGAACTTGCTCTTGCTCTCAATGAAGTTGATGATGGTCCATATCAAATGGTCAAATTTAGTGAAGCAGAGCTTAAAGAACTTACAGTCGCAGGTTGGATACACGATATGGGAAAGATTGTATCACCTACCCATATTATGGATAAATCTAAAAAATTGGAGACTATATTTGATCGAATTGTATTGATCGAAGAGCGATTTAAACATCTTATTATGGCAACTAAGCATGCCTATTTAGAAAAATTGTTAGCAGATCCAACGGCAGATCGTAAAGAGATCATGGATAAATTAAATGAGGAAGTAGCAGTAATCGAATCTGATCTTAACTTTTTAAAATCTTGTAACAGTCCCAACGTAGAAATGGACGATAAAAAATTAAATCGACTATATTTGATAGCAAAATCCAAACCTTTAGCGGAATTTAAAAAACTTCTTACCGATGATGAGCTACAAAATCTTGCTATTAAACATGGTTCGCTTAATGAAAATGAACGAAAATTGATGGAAGATCATATTGTAGTAACAAAGAGGATGTTAGAAGATATATTCTTCCCTGATAATTTAAAAAATGTCGCCCTTTACGCTGGATCGCACCATGAAGCATTGGATGGATCAGGCTATCCTGATAAGTTGACCTATGATAAGATGCCGATTCAGTCTAGGATACTTGCCGTTGTCGATCAACTAGAGGCATTAACTGCACCAGATCGACCATATAAAAGAGCGAACTCAATTGAGCATGCATTGGCGGTATTAGAAAAAAGTGCAGCCGCTGGGAAAATTGATGCTGAGCTAGTCAGAATTATTAAAGAAAAAAATGTCTTTGAACGCTTTAAAGCAAAAGAGAAAAAAGGGAGCCACTAAAATCGAAAAATAACTTTCATTAAACTCATTTAGCCTCCTCATCAAATCTATTATAACCTGACTTAAGAACGGTTGCTAGCTCATCATGAATGGCTTCGCCTTGACCTTTGTCACCATGCCAATCAACCCAGATTGAAACAGTGGTAGAGTCTTCATCATTTTTCTTTATATGAATAAAAACAATCTCTCGTTCCTCTTTAGTTCTTGCCTTGATTGAGCCATAAAAATCATCTTTTTCACGCTTAACAAGTTCAAATCCTAATCCTGCAATAGCTGCCAATGTAGAGCTCCATACTTTTTCAAATGGACGATTATACTTGTACGAAATATTACCTTTATCATAAAAAAGATAACTACCAGCGCCAACGCCAACACCTGCTAAAAACTCTGCACAACCAGAAAGTAGTAATGCAGATAATGTAATTATTAAAACTCGTCTCATCATCCACCCAATGTTTTTAAAATTTAGTTTAGTCCAATATAGTTATTTATTAGCCAATAATTGTTCAATAGTCCCCTTGACCTGCTCATAGTCACAATTTTCTATAAGGATAGATTTGCGCTTACTACTTAGTCCATTTTTAATCGAGATATCACCCTTCTTAAGCTTTAGTAGCTTGGCTAAAAACGATATCAACTCACGATTAGCTCGATTATCAACCGGCGGTGATTTTAACTTTATTTTCACTCTCTTATCAATAATAGAATCTACATTGCAACAAGAAGACGATGGTACAATAACTACTTTCAATAAAGTAGCTGAAGTCTCTTTTATGAGCTCAAAATCCACTCTTCAATTGCGCTCCGATCTGGAACATTGATCCTACTAAAAAATGTCGAAAAAAATATATTGCTAATATAATAATAAATGGTGATATATCGATATTGCTAATCGGTGGAATATACTTGCGGACAATATTTAGAACTGGATTCGTAAGCGCATATATGAATGATACTATCTGATTATAAGGGTCTGCACCAAGTAATGGCAAGCAGACAGAGATTATGACCATCCAGATATAGATTACTAGTACTATATCTACTATATAGCTGACTGCAACAATGAAATTTCCAAGAATAAACATATTAACTTACCAAAATAATGACACAGATAATTGTAGGCTCTAACAGATAACCTTTTTTAAGTTTACCATATTACCCTTCAGACACGCAATATAATTCTATCCGATGCTTGCAGCCTCTAGCGTAACTTCCCTAGCTCTTTAGATCGATTGGCGGCAGTTGCAGTAGCTTTAAGTATAGCAGCTTTAAACTTGCATTCCTCTAACTCTTGTAATCCAGCAATAGTCGCACCGGCAGGAGAGGTTACCATCTCTTTGAGCTGACTAATATGAGATGCTGATTGATCAGCTAGCATCACGGCACCTAGAGTCATCTTCTTCGCTAAGAGTGTTGACTCATCTCTTGTTAAGCCTAATAGAACTCCAGCATCAATTAAGCTTTCTAAAAATAAAAATAGATAGGCAGGACCAGCACCTGAAATTGCAGTGACAGCATCTAACATTTTTTCATCCACTTGCAAAGTTGAGCCTATCAATGAAAACAGATCGACTGCAATTTGAAAATCTCTATCTGTAACATTAGCCCCTCTACTTAATCCGCTAATTGACTGACCAATAGTAGCAGCAACATTAGGCATTGCTCTGACAATTTTTGCAGTATTTGGCAAGCTACTCGCTATATCTTTAATATTAATTCCAGCCGCAATTGAGATAATCAACTTCTTCTCATCTACCTTCTCCTTGATCTCACTTAAAACTCCCTTCACTACATTTGGCTTAACTGCTAACAAAATAATATCTGCAGCTGAGGCAGCTTTGGAGTTGTCACTAATAACAGTGATATTAATCTTATCTTTTGTAAGCCGCTCACGACTCTTGCAGCTATCAACATCAGCTCCAATTATATTATTGAGATTTAAATCTGATCTAGTTGCAATCCCTTCAACAATAGCAGATCCCATAAATCCTAATCCGATTATCGCTATCTTCTTATCTATTAAATTCATAAGTCACTTTTATCCTTGTATATAGATTATTTAAAAATAGCAGACCCAACTCGAACCATCGTAGCGCCCTCCTCAATAGCGATATGATAATCATGACTCATCCCTGCCGAGATCTCATTGAGTCTATTTTTCTCAAGCCCTATTTGGTTTAACTCATTTTTTAAATTTAGTAGCTCTTTATAATATACTCTAGAGTACTCAGGTTCAACATTATATGGTAAGACAGTCATTAATCCTTCAATCTTCAAAAAGTTGAGTAACTCGCCTTCTTTTAACAAATTTTTGCAATCAGAGATCTTACAGCCAGACTTGTTTGGATCATCGCCTATGTTAACCTGCAATAATCCTTTTACAATCTTGTTATGCGCTCTAGCTTGTTCATTTAATTTTTGCATCAATGATAATCTATCGATAGAGTGAATTAACGCAAAAAGATCGATACAATGTTTGACCTTATTACTCTGAAGTGGCCCTATCATATGGATCTGAACAGTTGGAGGGATAAGGCTCTTTTTACTAATCGCCTCTTGGACACGGGATTCGCCGATATGGTTGCTCCCAAGCCTGATAGCTTCTAATGTTTCGTGGTTGGAAGCATATTTCGTGACCACAATTAACTTGATGGCGCTAGGATCGCGCTTAGAGAGAATAGCGGCATCCTTGATCTTATCTCGGACAGCATCAATTCTATTCTGGATCTCAAAATTCATAGCACGCTAGCTAAAAGCTCTCTATTTAACAATAGAGTAATGATAAAACAAAAACTCTAATTGTTAAATAGTTATTCGCATGCTGAATTCTCACCTTTATGTTTGAATTTATCAGAGCTGTAGACCTTAGTTATTCCTGATCTATATATTGTGACAAGCTTGCTCGGTTCAGTACTAGTCGCTGACTTATGTTTAACCGATATAACAACTGGCATCGCACCATCACTAAGAGATCCACCACTGTTACCAACCGCAATAACAGAACCTGATGAACTAAGGGTGATGGTAGAAATATCACTACTATCACAATCTTCGATTGACTCAATTTCAATATTCTTATAGTTAGCATCAACATCTGCTGTTATTAGATTATTTGAATCGCTATCTGATACATCAAAGACATTATTACTCTTGTCAATAGTAACTATCACCTGTTTGCCTTGCTTGGTAGCTTCAGACTTTGCAAACATAATAATCTGAGCAATACTATTGCTAGCACCTGTGGCAGATAGTTTAGTTAAAAATTGACCGGATGAAAATATTGCAATCCCAGTGAGAATTGTGATTATTCCAATCGCAACTAATAGTTCTATGAGCGTAAACCCACCATCATTAGCAACTCTAACTTGCATAGTTTTCATATTAAATTATCAATTAGCAATTTCGCGCCATTTTGTTTTCACAGTGATACTATTCTGACTAACTTGAGAGCTATTTTGATAAGGTCCATCACCATAACTTTTTAGCTCTCCTTCTTTTGTTCTTATATAAAGATGTTGATCCTCTACAATTGGTGATGAGACAATGTTCCCTACATTCTCGATGACCTCTTCATGTTCGTCTGGCCCAGAAATAATATCTAATACATAGAGATTGCCAAGAGTACCTGTCGCTACATATCCTGAAGTGGAACATGGGTCATCAGTATCACCTACGCTTGTTCCAAAATAGACTCGATCTGCAGAAATGTATGCTGATCCATATACTTTATGACCTGCATCTAGCTCTTTTTCCCAAAGCTTTTCTCCGCGCCTGCATGAGGTTTTATTTGCTGATCCACCGATGGAAAAAAACTTATATTTTGTGACAGTATTAACATCTTCATCAATGTGATATGGACTATCAGATGTCCCTATTAATACAACCGGTGTCATTGCCATAGAACCACCGACTGATCGACTCCTGATTGCTACCGAAGGTGAGGCATGAATCGGTTGACCTGCCTGAAAAAAGGCAGAATCGCAGACCTGGAAATTTGAACTTGAATCAGGCTCGTCAGGCAGAAGAATCTTATATATATAACCTTTATCGGTTCCGATAAACATCTTATCTGCATAACCATTCCCATCTGAATCAATTAAGGCTGGCTGACCTGAGGGTGTACCACCTAGTCCGTCCCTGCTTGTATAAAGTACAATCTTTTCGATTAGTCTACCCGTTTCCAGTTCAATTGCAAATATTGATGCTGGATCTGTTGCCACCTTGTTCTGACCTGAAACAAAAAACGATACCCAAACAGGACCTGTTGATGAGTAGATCTGACCGATCGCGCTTACTGAAGGTGATGAGCGTGATCTGAATAGTTCTGGATGACCAAACTCCCATAGAAACTTTGGATCATCTGGCGAGGTTATATCTAGCGCTACTATTGTATCACCACCGCTACCTTCTGCGGTCATCAAGACTGCATGCCAACTATCGTCCTTGAACTGTGCAAAAACTACAGATGGTGATGCATCAACTTCTGAAAAATCTTCACTTCCATTAATATGATTTTTTAAGCGTGGAAGTAAATCGTTAGGAACTACAGCCCAAGACTCTTTACCTGTCCCATAATCTGGGTTTCCATCTGTCCATTCATAATAACCACGATTAATAAAAACCGTATCACTATTATTGGGTTTGTAGACTGGATAAAGATCATTACTTATAGGATCCAAAGCTACCTTTGTATTAATAGCTTTTTTATAAGTATTATTATTAGAACATTTATTGCTTCTAGGAAGCATTGATTCATCGATATGATAAGCTCTAAACTTACCAGCTTCAAAAGAGTGAATCATTCCTATCTTTGAGCCTGCATAGACCCTTGTTGCCCGCTCACGCTGCTCGCACATAAAAGTATCATAACTACTCCGTACATCAGATGAGACATCAAAACCATAATACCAGCTATGAATAGCAGGAGCTCCAACCACTGCTGGAGTCGAATGGTCAATGGAAGGTAAAATCCATTCCTTCCTACTATCTATGCCATTCTTATAACCTGTTATCCACTTCTTTACCCAGCTAGCATCATCTTCGGTAATCTGGTTATCATTATTATAATCATCCAGAAACATTCTCCCCCTAGAAGTTATAATTGAACTATCATCAATCCCTAGCTTCTTATTATTGATATCGCTACTACTTAGGTTTACCATATCTGGGCTAGTCTTGTAGTAAGAATAGGTGGCACGAATTTTCCTGTTGTTAGCAACAGTGCTGTTAAAGCTTAACTCTGTAATGGCACCAGTATGACGATCTATTTTGCCAGTTCCACCTAAGTTGCCAACTAGGTCACTTGTTCTTGAATCGGTAAATATCTCGCGACCATCAGTAATAGTGACACTTCCAAAAACAATAGGCTTTTTAGAGAGTGTAAAGTTAAACAATCCATCTGTAGCATCCCTTCCTCTACCTAGCACTTCAGTAAACGCTTTAACATTAATATCTGGAGTTAATACTTTTCGTTGAGTTAACGCTGTAGAGTTTAATAAGAGTCCGGCATCCCAGTTTTGAACATTAGTGCTAGAATCTTCTTCTCTTGCATTTTCTGGTGAATATAGCTCAGTTGAATAGAGGTGTCCTCGTGTGGTAAATTCATCCCAAGCGACATTTGGTGTCTCATATGATGTCGTATAGACTACATTGGCTAACACTGTTGGCGATGATCTAGAAAACTCATGACTTTTTGCCGCTTCAAAATCAATATCCAGTTCATCAATGGTCGGGATACACTCTTGGTCCTGAGAAAGTAGGTCTGCTTTCCATACTAGCTCTTGACCTCCTATTCCTAGATCTATAAAGTTTAGAGTCACCTCTCGAACAGTCTTTTCTGGTGAACCGTAGTCCCAATCTGTCACTTCACGAGACGACGGTGTTTCAATTGTTGCCCAATCATCTCGATTAATCTTTACCCAATTTCCACCATTGTCTACTGAGACAAAATAATCAATCACTGTCTCCCCAGAGCATGGCATAGTATCTGCAACCTTAATTGTCGCTGAAATAATAAAGGCATCTTCTTCATCAGGAGTAAGTGCTTTAGTTGATTTTAGGTTTACAGTACCACCTGTCTTTTTTTCAATCATAAAAACAACATCATTAAAATCAAAATCGCCACCTCCAGGTAAATCTTCAAGCCCAAGCAACCATCTATACTGATCTGCTGGTGGAGCAACGCTTACATAATGATTAAACCTATTATTGTAAGTAAACTTTTTTTGGGAAGTAGTTCCTGTGAAAGATATCCCATGAAAATTTAGTAGATTTTGACGCGACCCATTATCTATAAGACCGTAAGTGAATTGAGGTATATATTGATCTCTTAAGCTCGAACTTGAATCCCACTGATCTGCATTATTATAATTCCAACTAATAAGGGTGCAGGCAGAACTTGTTGTCCTCTCAAGTGCTGATACTGCAAGATCAAAGTTATAATATACGCTTTGACTTGGATTAGGATTACAAGGTGAGGAACCACTTCTGTCATCCTCCAATATCTTACGTAACGAACAAGATATACTTGGGGCATCATCTGAGGGACAGACAGTTGTGCCACCACCTGTAAGGGTGGAACTGTCTATAAGGTCCCAATAGTCTTTAGAAAAATAGAGATGTTTATCTTTTCTCTTTAGTGCATAGAAAAATACTACCTCAGTCCCTGCTTGGAACTCCGGTAATATTACTCGAGAGTCTAGAATATCTAAATTGCCATCGAAATTTGGATCCATATTCGCATTATTTGCATAAGAAGTTTCTGTTGTAGCCTCTCTGTTATTATTTCGGCTAAATGTTATTTGACGACCTGCTGACGGTTGAGTTCCCCCTGGGTTGTATTGCCAATTATTAACAGTATATTGTTTATCAATAATACCATTGCTATCCTCGTCATCGATATATGGGAATATCCAGTTGATTAACGGTTGTGCGATTGTTGGCTCACTTAAGCACCATTGATGTGCAAGATATAGATCCCTAAATGATATTCCCGTTTGATTAGTAGCAGAAGGTAAAGTATAGCTAGAACCAAATCGGCCTTTCATACATTGATCGGCCATTCCGACATTGAGCCATCCTAATGCTCCTATTGCACCAGCGCCTTCTGAAATAAAACTTATACTAGCAGATTGCCTGAATGGGAATATTATATTACTCGCATCAATAGCATCTAAACCGGTCTCCAACACAAGTTTGCCTGAATCGCTTACTGCAATGCTAGCGAGATCATAATCTTCTAGATCAAAGCCTTCACTGCCTGTAGAATAAGAGCCGCCTTCTGCGCAACCTGCTAATTGACCCAGACTTGCTGCATTCGAATCTGTTCGCCAATCTGTTAATAGTAATAAACTCAAAGCTAATATTGGCACTAATTGTAAATAGCTACCCCTTATTCTGTTTGAAATCATAAAACTACCTCCAAAAATTTGCACTATTTATTTATCTCGCGCCATGTGCCAGGTATCGCAACTATACTGCCACCTGACTGGGTGCTATTTTGAAAATTGCTACCACCATAACCTGTAAGCTCACCTTTAATATTTTTTACATAAAGATGTTCATCCTCAACTGTTGGTGCAGAAACTATATCCCCGACATTATTGATTACTTCCTTATAGCCATCAGCCCCTGACGGACCGTTAACAATATCAATGATTAAGATATCACCACTTTCACCAGCTGCTGCATTGCTAGAAGAACAAGGATCTTCTGTCTCTCTGACAGTTGTCCCAAAGTAAATTTTGCTAGCCGATGCAAATGCAGAGGCAAAGACCTTATGTCCATCCTCTAGCTCCTCTTCCCACAAAAGCTCGCCAGCTTCACAGGAGCTTGTTGATTCATGACCTGCCACTGATAAAATTTTATAATTCTCACTGTTCCCTAATGAATCTTCATGATACGGACTGTCTGAAGTACCAAAAAGCACAATCGGAGTGGTAATTACATTGCCTCCTCTATTATGATCACGGACTACAACAGTTGGAGTCGCATATATTGGTTGTCCTGCATTATAAAATGCTTGAGAACATGACTCAATTGCACCCACCCTATTAGGATTGTCCGGTAAGATCACCTTGTAGATATAACCTTTATCACTCCCTACAAATAGTTTATCAACATAACCGTTACCATCTGAATCTATTATTACAGGCTGACCTGAGGGTGTTCCACCTTTTCCGTTCGACTCACCATCTAGATAAATTTTCTTTACTAATTCACCAGTTTCAATATCAAGTGTATAGATTGAAGGGTAAATATCTGCCCCTAAGCTAACACCAGAGACAAAAAAGACTACCCATCTACCTGTACTATCGCCTGCAGATATGCGTCCCACTGTACCCATTGATGGCGATGAGCGTGATTTAAATAGCTCCGGATCACCATATTCCCATAAAAATTTTGGATCGTCAGGGTCGGTAATATCTATAGCTAAAACTGTATCACCACCATTGCCTTCTGCAGTTATTAATACTGCATGCCAGCTCTTATCTTTGAACTGGACATATGCAACAGAGACTGACGCATCGACAAACGATTTGTCAGATTCATGACTGAGATGATTCTTTAATTTTGGGAGTTGATCGTTTGGAATAATTGCCCAACTCTCCTTACCATCACCATAGTCAGGTTCTCCACCTGTCCATTCATAATAGCCACGATTAATATAAATATCGACTCCAGGCTCTGGACTATAAACAGGATAGTTATCATTTGTTAGCGGATCGGCTTTAACTACTGCGTTAATTGAATTCTTAAATAATCCTAAGTTTGAACATTGATTTGAGTGAGGAAGTAATGATTCATTGACATGAAATGGTCTAAACTTGCCTGCGTTAAACGAATGAATCATCCCAATTTTTGAACCTACATAGACTTTGGTTTCACGGTTACGTTGCTGGCACATGAATAGATCAAATGAATCTCTTATCTGACTCTCTACGCTACTGCCGTAATACCAAGAATGAATCGCAGGTGCCCCTACAAGTGCTGGGGTAGAGTGATCAACTGCTGCTAGTAACCATTCCTTTGATTGATTCCGCTCTGACCCATTCCTATATCCACGAATCCAGTTCTTAACCCAGTTGCTATCCGCTTCTGTTATCGCATTATCATTATTGTAATCATGAACAAAGTGTCTACCTTCTGAATTAAAAATTATCTGATCTGTTATCCCTAATGTTTCATTATTGATATCTGTACTATCTATATTCAACATATCTGAAGACGATGTATAGTATGAATAGATTGCTACAATTTCAACATTCGCAGATGGAGCTGTTTGAAATGTAATCTGATCAATCTCACCTGTATAACGATTGAATCTTCCCTCTCCACCTAAAGACCCTGTTAACGCATAGGTTCCACTATCATAGAAAGTTTCAACACCATCTGTAATAACTAATGAAGAATGAACTATCGGATCTTTTGTTAATTGAAGATTTGTAAATGAGGTACCTGTTCCATCTCCTCTTGCTAATATATCCCTATATTCAAAAACATTTAACTTAGGTGTGATTATCTTACGGACTGACGGACCTTGACTATTTAACGAAACAGCTGCGTCCCAATTCTGACTAACATCATAGCCAGTATCTGCACGTGCATTTTCTGGTTTATATAGTTCTTCTGAATATAGGTGCCCTCTAAGATCACGATCAATCCAGTCTACTGCAGGGGTCTCAAAGGTAGCCGAGTATGATACATTACTTAGCAATGTCACTGATGAACGAGAAAACTCACTATTCTTGGCTGCACTATAACCTAAGTCTATATATCCAATTTCCGGCTGACATAAATCGTCACGAGAACTCAGTAGAGATTTCCAGCGTAACTCACGGCCAACCAGACCATTCTCTAAAAAGTTTATTGTTACTTCTCTTGTTGTTTTAGATGGAAATCCATATTCCCAATCGTCTACTATATTGCCACTAGAATTTTTTACTACATTCCAATCATTTTTACCAATTGTAACCCAATCGAGACCATTATTGATAGAAAGCATATATTCGATTTTTGTCTTGCCATCGCACGGCATGGTATCACTTACTGATAATTTTACTGCAGTTATATATGCATCAGGATCAGAAGGTGAGATTCGACTCTCTTCTTTTAACTCTACAGCACCTCCACTTATCTTTTCGATCAAAAATATTGCATCATTAAAATCAGCATCTCCACCCTCTGGCTGATTCTCTAAGCCAATAATCCATCGAAACTTGTCTGCCGGTGGCGCAACACTTATAAAATGATTATATCGAGTATCTTTTTGGAGGATTGCCTCGGTCGATAAACCTGTAAAATCTAATGAATAGAAATCTGTTAATCTATCTCTAGCACTATCTGTTATTAGTCCTTGGGTAAATAGCGGGATATTATCATGCCTGTTTGGATCATTTATATCCCAACTATCTGCATCATTGTACAACCACTTCAACCTAGAACATTTGTTTGATGTCATATCTTCAAGTGGTTCCCATTCTAAATTAAAATTTATCTTCACACTCTCACTAGGGTTACCTGAAGCACAGCTGCGATTCTTTAATACATCTTTCATTTTACATGATAGACTTGGCACATCTGCTGCCGGGCATTCAAGAATAGCTGCACTTCGAAATGTTGCAGAGCTAGGATGATCCCAAAACGGCTTTGAAAAAAAGGTATACTTATCTTTTACTGCTAATGAGTACAAAAATCCAATCTCAGTCCCTGCTTCAAACTCTGGAAGCTTTACCATTGAATCTAAGATGTTTAGTATCCCGTCATTGTTTACATTCATTCCCATTGCAGCATACTCTTCTTCAGTTGATGCTTCCCTATGTGATATCTCGTGAAAATTTATTGATCTACCCAATGGATTGTTTGGCACTTCGTCTGGATCATAACTCCATATTGTATTAGAAATCTGACCATCAAAGACACCTCCTTCACCCCCATAATCATCGATCGCAGGGAAGACCCAGTTAATCAATGGTTGGGCAATTGTCGGCTCATTCATACACCACTGGTGAGCTAAATAAAATTCTCTAAATGTAATTCCCGTCCCAGGATTAGCTTCTGTTGGTAACTCATAACTCGACCCAAAGGCACCTTTCATACAGATCTCTGCTAAATTTACTAGATACCAGCCAAGCGCTCCAGCCTGAGAGGCACCTTCATAGATAAAATACATATTTACAGCTTGACGAAATGGTAGTACAAGCTCTTGCAAGTCAACTGCTGCTGCGCCTGTTGCCAATTTTATGCTACCGGAACTAGAGTCTATTTCCGCTGTGTTTAGATCAATATCAGACGATACAAAGCCACCACTGCTACTTATATAAGAACCACCCACCACGCAACCAGTGGCACCATCCGTATCTGCACCATATGCCATCTCTGTACTATAAACAGATCCACTAATTATTAAGATTGCAACTAGACTAAATGTTATGGAAAGTGTTGATCGATACAATTTTAATATATTCATAAATAATATTTCACCTTAGTTAATGACTACGCCACTACCTGATACTGTGCTGATATCTGCAACATCACTTGATTCACTCCCTTTGCCTCCTCCGCCGCCTGCTTGTGGTGTGGTATTAATAATGCTCAATCCTGAAACCTGCCCCAATAGTGTCGTTTCTTGTACTGATCTTGCTATCACTTCTGAATTAATCTGCGCCACCGACTCTGACCTAGCGATTATAAGGCCGTCACAATCAAAGCTAGGGTCAAGATCCGGACATCCTATTCCTGTCTCACTGCTTTCATCATTGTCCCAAATGTGTACAGTATATGTGTAAGTAACATTATTTTTTGTTGTACTTTCGCTTAACACTTCAACTCCATTATCTAGCCAATCACCAGAAGCTAAACTAGCACTACCATCTAAGCACCCTTCGCAATAAACACTACTTGATACCTCTGTAAATGTGGAACCATCTAAGGCAAATGACCAGCTACCGCTTGTTCCTCTTGAATTAAACTCTCCATACTTTTCCCCTAATTCCTTAGCAACATGTTTTAACCCAGATTCTGCATTATAAAAAACCTCTACATAACGCTTCGTATTACCTGCCATTTTCTGTTCAGATAGGAGCCCTGTTGACGATAAGAGTGCAAACATACTTATGATTGCTATTACTCCTAAACTGATAAATAAAATTACCCCTTTTTTATTTTTAACTCCTATTAGCAACATTCTTGTCCCTCTTGTTTTTAATTTGGATTACGAATTTTTACGGAACGAGAAATTGTCCGGTAATACTTTCCCTTTGTCTCTGCTGGGCTACCTAAGTCTGCGCTTGAATTTGCGAGCACTGGAGAAACCTTCGCTACATCTCCTGCTCTAGCACCTGCTTTACTCTCTAGCAATAGCTGAACATTTATCATCTGAATATCAACTGATCCTCCTTCAAGATCGCTATCGCTTGCATCTGCATGAACATTCGACCAGATATCTACTCTATCGTCCCCATCGTTATCAATTCCATAGCTAAATTGCATATCAGCTAGGTTATTGGCAATTACCTCAACATTCCCACCACTAGCTCTTACAAGTTGTGATGAGTAAGCATCCGTTAGTCCTTTTTCACCTTCACGAATATAATAATAATAGCTTTTACCCACTGATGCGCATACAGCTGCTCCGGCATCAAACTCGGTATTTAACTGACTACAGTCTATATTCTGATTTGCAACATCTGCTGTAGCTGTTCGGTCCACTCCAATACGAACTAAGCAGTTGCCAGTCCCTGCTAAGCTGACTTCACTGATATTTAAAATACAGTTTAAAGTGGGATTCTCGCAAATATAAAAATGAACCTGACTATCCGTGAGCAGGTCTAAGTTTGCACTGCTCAGATTCTGGACTCCTTGGAATTTTGCAGCAGGAAGATTTACATAGCCAACTAGCGCAGTTGCATTATGTGCATACTCGCTTTCACAAGAACTAGAACTACGGCTGCCTGGCTGAATTATTGATTGACCTTCTGCTAGCTGAGGCACAAATAGTCTGACAATATCGGTCCCGTCTTTGGCCGATAAACTACTTACTGCACTACTGTATGCACCCCCCGCTCTAAGGTTATCTAATGCTAGGATTGGTGCAGTTTCACTCATCCTAATATCTCTTGACATAAAGTTTATTGCAATACGATTATTCTCCTCGGTCTCTTGCATCCGCTTGAACAGTGTCTGCGCATCACGATTGCTGGTAAAGACTGCTGCGACTCCTCCTAAAATAATCGCACCAATCACTATCGTAACTAGGAGCTCTAGTAGAGTAAAACCACCACTACCCACTCGAATTATATTATTGCTTGACCTGTACATGTCCGATCTGAACCCTTATGTTTCCATGTAATCGTTATGTCAACTGTAGTTAGTTCTGAAGATGGCGTATTACTCGTAGTATTAATTGCGACAATACCTCCTCCAAAACCATTTACAGTCATTTCCGCTGCTATACTATCAATATCCAAATCTACTACAGGATCGCTAGATCCACTATTGCCTCCAGCTTCTTTGATCTCCAGACCGTCATACTCAGCTATCATCTCTTGATTTGCTATGACCCGATCTAATGTATTACTTGCCATATTCGTACAGTTTCCTAACCCAGTTGTATACCTAGCTCCTGATAGTGAACTTGCCTGTAATGACATTGCTCCCATCATTCCAATAGATAACACTACCATCGAAAATAGCGCTTCAATTAATGTAAAACCAGACTTGTCTGAACTGCGACTTATACTGGCTGCTAACTTACTTCTAGTTTGCTTCTCACTTGATTTTCTCTTTAATAACTTCACTTCCACACACAACTTCAATGGGGATGGAGACAGTGTTAATATAGGTCTAGTTGCAAAAAAAATTGACTTTTTTACAAAATTTTCTTTTTATTTTTTTAAGAGAATAGATAGAGGTAATTATTATGACTACACTTACTTAACGTTGCAAAAATGAACTATTAGTGATTAGAAATCAATAGCTCAGCTTTGCATTAAATCGAGATTAGATAGAGTAACTAGAATTATTATAGTTTGATTCGTAAGTCGTTGTTTACGTTAGAGACGCATCGGCATAATAATACCTATAGATTTTTCGTCTGATTCTGATTCTATCAGTAGTGGACCTAGAAGGTCGGAAATCTTAATTTTTACTTCGTCGCCATCAATAGCATTGAGTAGATCTAAAAGATAGTTCGAGTTTAACCCTATCTCTATTCTCTCACCTGAATATTTGATCTCAAGCTCATCTCTTGCTTCGCCAATGCCTCCCCCTTCACTCATAAATGAGAGTTTGTCATTATGGAAAGTCAGCTTGACCATATGAGATTTTTCGTCTGCTAATGTAGAAACACGCCTTAATGTGTAATAAAATGCCTCTTTTGATATATTGACCTCTGCAGTATGCTCTTTTGGAATAACCTGATCATAGTTAGGAAATGCTCCTTCAATCAGTTTGGCACTCATATATTGGTTCTCAATTTTAAAAATTATATAGTTGTCATGTGCTAAGAATTCAATATCACCATCTGATTCTAAAATTAATTTAGATAGCTCCTCTATCGCTTTACGGGCAACAATTATTTTAATATTATCAGTTACTTTAAATGAACCAGCTCTCTCTACTAACCCTAGCCTATGTCCATCTGTTGCAACCATCTTTGTACTTTTAGGATCGATTTCTAGCAATGCTCCTGTCAAAGTCCTTCTTGTCTCATCTTTGCTTATTGCATAGCTAGTCTTCCGAATCATATCGGCTAACAGTTTCGATTTTAGTTTAATAAAATTGGATTCTTTGAAATCTAAAAACGATGGGTAGTCTGCGGATGGCAATGTTGCAAGATTAAAGCGAGAATTGCCATACGACAATCTTAACCTACCATCACTCTCTTTAACTAGTATCTCTCCAGTTGGAAGCTCTCTTACAATATCGTGCACTTTTTTAGCAGAAACAGTAATAGCACCTTCTTCTACAACTTGAGCTTCATACTCACCTTTCAATCCGATCTCTAAGTTTGTTGCAAAAATAGAAACTTTCTCGCCCGATGCCTTAATTAAGATATTTGCTAGTATTGGCATCGTTCCTCTTGTTGTAGAGATCGACTGTACCCGCTGTAGTCCTTTAAAAAAATCATTCCGATTAATTCTAAATTCCATGACTTACCTTAAATAATATTATTTGAATTGCCAGTAAACTATGTGTCATAATTTTATTGTGAACTCTAGCAATAAATAGCTATTATGTCAAGATTATCTTTAAATTCTAAGGCTGGGGAAGTTTTGAAAGAGCCTGCTCAACACGTAACATTGAGGCCAAAACAGAGGTTTCATCAATGTCGCCACTATCTATCCCCTCTTTAGCCGCATTAAATATTTTACTAATATACTGTTCATTATGACAAATCAAGAGCATATCAATCCCTGCTTTGAATGCTAATCTAGCAACGTTATCAGGTTCATAATGATTTAATATAGCATCCATATGTAGATCGTCACTTATGACAATATTCTTGTATTGAAACTTATCGCGTAGATAATCTTTTAGTATTATCTCTGAAAATGTTGCAGGAAATCTTTTATCAATCTGATCATAGATTACATGGGCTGGCATAAGAAAATTGAGACCTTCATTAATAGCCTCTTGAAATGGGGCTGAATCTTCTAATATAAGCTCCTTATCACGACTATCGTGTGGCAGCGTATAATGAGAATCTAAAAGTGTGCCGCCATGACCTATAAAATGTTTAGCGCATGCTAAAACTTTACCCTCTCTTAGACCTACTATTGCTGCTCTTCCTAATATTGCGACTAGATCTTTGTTGCTAGAGAATGCCCGATCACCAATAACACTATTTTTTTTATTGCTATTGATATCTAAAACCGGTGCAAAATCAAGGTTTAGACCAATTGAGACAAGGAAATTGGCGATTGCCCGATATTGAGTCACTACATCGTTAGCATCCCCTTCAATTCCGATCTCTCTTGCCGATAGAAACTTTGGCATATCAGGCGATAGGCGACTTACCCTTCCACCTTCTTCGTCAATTGCAAGAAGAAGAGGACGACCTGAGATATCTGCTCCCATTTTAGCTAAATCAGTCGTAAGCGCCTCTGTTTGCTTAATACTTTCAATGTTCCTTGAAAATAAAATTAACCCTGCAGGTCTATATTTTCTATAAAATTGCTCTAGCTTATAGCTATAGCGCTTACCTTCAAATCCAATGATCAAGAGTTGACCTACCGCTTCATCTACTGTTAGTCTGCTCATTAATAAAAAATTTTCCATTATTAAAAACAGTTTATAATAGCCTACTTTATAACTTCCTGTTGACAAATAGAGGAGAACTGATTATCGTCATTGGATATTGAAACTCCTTGCTCCATTAGTTTTATTGAAATATTGGGGCGATTTTAACAACCGAAAGGAGAAGTTTTTATGATTCTAAGAAAGTATGAATCGGTATTGATTCTTAGTTATGACCTCGATGATGATAAAATAACAAAATTCATCAATTCTTTCATGAAGATTATAGAACCAAATGGTGGATCTATATTGCTTGAAGATAGATGGGGTAAAAAACGTTTAGCTTATCCAATAAAAAAGCAAAAGTCTGGCTACTACATCTTATTAAAGTTTGAAGCAGCGCCAGCAGATATTAGTGAAATCGAGAAATTTTGTAAATACTCTGATTTACTCTTGAAGGTTCTTATCATCCTAGATAACGACCCAAAACCGGAGGAATTGGAAGATAAAACTACTGAGCAGACTGCTAATGCAATCCCAACTGTTGTTGAAACTCCACCAGCTGATACGGTTTCAACTAAGGAGAAGGATGATCAATCAGATTCAGTAGATAAAGATAATAATGATTCAGCAATCAATTAGAAGGAATTATGGCTTCATTGAATAAAGTTTGCCTTATTGGCAATCTCACACGCGACCCTGAGTTGCGATACACACCATCTGGAGTAGCAATAGCAAGGTTTGGGCTTGCTATGAATAGGAAATATAAAGCAGGTGATGAACTAAAAGAAGAGGTAACATTTGTTGATATTGTAGTCTGGGGCAAACAGGGCGAATCTTGCTCAGAATATCTTGCAAAAGGGAGACAAGTCGCAATTGATGGGAGAATCTCTTATAGTAGCTGGGAGACAAATGAGGGTACTAAACGATCGAAACATGAGGTAGTTGCAGAGCGTGTAATCTTTCTCGGTTCAAAATCTGATGGTGGCGGAGCTAATAGAGAGACTGACAGTAGCAGCTCATCATCTGCTGTTGATGAAAATTTCGATGATGTACCGTTTTAACAATTTAGGAAAGAAAAAAATATGAATAGCAGATTTGCAAATGATAAAACTGCCACAATGAAAAGACTATGCAGGTTTTGCACAGATAACGTTGATAATATTGACTATAAGAATGTGGCATTATTAAAAAATCTATTAAGTGAGCGTGGTAAAATTGCACCAAGTCGTATATCAGGAAGTTGCTCACACCATCAACGAAAAGTAACGATTGCTATTAAGCGGGCACGTCAAATAGCATTAATACCCTACACTTATTCGGTTAAATAATTAGCTCTTTTTAGAGGAAAATTAACGATATTTTGAAATTGAAATAGTTTATTTAGTTATTTTTTCATAAAGTAATTAAACTATACTTGAAACTATTGATTTATAAATGAGGTAATTATGCGTGTTATATTAAATGATTTTATCCCTAATTTAGGTTCACCTGGTGATGAGGTCGAAGTAAAAGATGGGTATGCAAGAAACTCTCTTATCCCTAAGAAACTTGCTGTTGTCGCATCGGACGGTAATTTAAAAACTTTTGAGAACAATCGTAAGCATCGAGCAAGAAAACTTGCTCAGGTGTTATCAGAGGCAACGGATCAGAAAAAATTGCTGGAAGAGAGTGTTAAGGAGCTTATTTTCTTTCAAAAAGCAGGCGAGACTGGGAAACTGTTTGGCTCTGTAACATCTATCGACATTGAAGCTGCATTAACAAGTAAGGGATTCAATATTGAACGTAAGCAGATTACACTCGCACAGCCTATTAAAGCGTTAGGTCTGTTTGATGTCTCAATCAAGCTCTTTCAAGATGTGAGTGCCAAAATTGACATCATTGTCAAAAGTGAAGATGATCAAAAGTCAGATTCGAGCAATGATGATGAAGTTTCAGAAGAGAGTCCGCAAGAACAACCAATTGAGATTACTGAAGACGATGAGCCGGTTGATCCTGATATGATTGCAACTCAAATTGAACCTGACTGATAGATTGAGCTTTGCTTCCTATCCTAGCTAGCAAGATTGACTATTTGAAGCTTGGAGTTGCACTTCATTTTGGGTCGTCGAAAAAGAGAATAGAAAAACTTTCATCATTAATAGAGAGCTCAAAAGCTCCAACGAGCAAGACAATACTCAAAGCGTTTGTTCAGCGTATTCTTCTTGCGGATAATATAAAAGATTTTCAACATGCCGTAGCATATCGAGGGAAGTCATTGCCATATCATCTGTTTTTGGCAGAAAAATTAATCGACCACGCTCAATTTGATCAGGCAGTTATTGAATTAAATTTTGCTAAATCAATCTCTAGTAAAAATCTTTTTATCAAGGCGCTAAGCTGTTTACTTGAAGCAAAAGTTAATAACTATACCTCTCTTTTCAAGCTCGCAGATCAGGTTGAGCAGCTAAATTTTAGGTTGCAAGCCAAATTATTACTCGAAATTGAAAAGGAGATTTTTGCTCAAGATCAATCTGACGATGGTGCCGAATTCAAAGAAGATTCTTCTTGGGTTGTCACTGACCTGCTTTTAAATATAATTGATCGTTTTGGATTAAATATCAGCTGGATTGTTGCTCACTTTCTCAATTTTATTCAGAATATTGCTAATTTTGATGAGCTAAAAAGTACATTTTATCTGATTAATGGTGACAAGTTTCAGATTAATTCTAATTTTGAAAAAGCTGCTTGTCAGTATCAAAACTCTCTAAAAATTATTAACGATCATCATTTAACACTTATCTCATCTTTATCGCTAGCGATAAAAACTAAAAATATAGAGCAGGCTAATCAATTAGTAGCTCGCTTGAACTCTAATATTGGTGCCGATAATGACTACGAGCTATCGTTGCTAGCTGAACTGGCATGGCTAAATAAAGATTATCACTCTAGCGCAAAATTTTATCAACAATTAGCAAAGCTTGATCCGTTTGGTTATTTTAATTCTTATAGAGCAGCCATTGCTCTGTTGCGTCAAGGAAAGATAGAAAAGGTTGCTACGCTTCTTGAGAATAGCTTGTCCAATATCAATCCAACAGTTCTAAGAGATCGAATTGCAACATTACAGAAGCTCTTAAACTAGTTCTTCCTCTGATGAATTATCGATTTCCATTCTTCAAATCTTAGTCGAATAGTTTTATAATCATGTTCATTATCAATATCTAGCGCTGCACCTCCATAGTCTGTGATAGAAAAGCCAACTGCGCAGCCTAATATCTGACCAACCACATATTTGACATCATCCTCTTCAACTAAATCTCCAAGATACTTTGCAATCTTATCAAGCTTTAGACCCGCAAATGCCATAGAGCTAATGAGAGCAAAGTATATCGAAAGGCTGGAGCGGACTTTCAGATTCCACGCAAAGTGCGCAACCTGTATTATATTAGAAAGTTTCTTTTGGTAACGGAGATTATACATGGTCTGGATCGGTTCAATATTTCTGATCCTAGTTGGTCTTACGAGGTGGAGATTATTTATACGGAATCGACCCTGTTTAATATTGAGATATGCCATCTTGACTCCAGGTTGATTATCTTTTGGTTCAAATTGTTCCAATGCAAAATCAGGAGTCATTCCAATAATGTAGTCAGAAGAGTTCGTATCTGCATTATCTATAAATTGATTCAACTCTAATTCTGTTACTAACGGTGCATCACCACTTACATAGAGACCTAATCTACTATCGTCATTAGTTCTCAACTTGTCAGAGGAATGAAGCGCCTCATTAAATGCAAAAATAGCGTTCTCAACAAGATTCCTACGCTGCATAAGCGTTATCACCTCTTTATCAAATGGAAGCTTATATTGGTTAATATATTGATCTAGCTCTGATTTGATCCCGATAACAAAAATTCGATCGATTCTCGAAACTTTATTTAGGCCATTTATAACATGTAAAAAGCTCGGCAGCTCGCCTACCTGTAACATTGATTTATTTTTGTTGAGCACCCGCTTGCTAGCACGACCTTCCCCACACATAACAAATGCATCTATTTTATTTATAGCCATCGCTTAGATAAATATTGATTGATTTATTGCAGATACAATTATATTGTCTTTTATCTCAAAATCAAAAGATTGCGTCAGTATGCAGCCGGAAAATTTTCTAGCACCGAACGTTGTCCATCAGTTAGTTTTTGAGCATTAAAATTTTGTGTAGGACTGTCAGCTAGCGTCTCTTTAGTAACCAGACTATAGGGGTCTGCCGCAGGGAACATAAGGTTCTCCAATGCATTATCATCTGCACCTGCCACATCACACTCGCCAAAGGAGATAATACCATCGTTGTTAGAATCATGTCCTCTTAATGAACATCGCACAAAATCATTGACTGCAGGGACATATGACCAATTGAATTCTATGGTGTGAAATAGTCCCATAAAATGGCCTAGCTCATGCGCTAATACAGCTGATACAAATAGTTCATCAGCCGTTTTTTTCGCATCTTCTGAATCTAGGAAAATATAACATATCGAGCGGTCATGTCTGTAGGAAAAGTCATATCCAACAGGACAACAGTAGTGTGCATCCCAACCATTACCAACATACTTATATCCATCACCGCATTGATCAGCAAGAGGTACTATTTTTGCATATCCGACAATCCAGCCCTCCTCAAAATTACGTGTCATCTGTGCCATGACAGAAGAGATGGTTGTCCCTTGCCTGTTTGCCATGCCAGGAATTGATGAAGATATCCCAAGGATGTCGTCAGATATCTTTTCAAAGAGTAATATGTTAATACCATCTTCGTGAAAATTATCACTCGCTCCCGCATCCTGAATTCGTTTTGCAATATATTGCGACTCCAACGACAAGAGAGAGGAAAGAAGATCTGTTTCACTTCTAACAGCCTCGACTAAACATTCATCCTCAAAACTATTAAAAGTTACATTATCTACATCTATTGTTACCACATCACCAGCATTCCTAAATATCTCTGAAACATAGCCAGCAAGCTCCTTAGCCGATTCACTATTAGTGATATGAGGAACTTGGAAGCCTGAGTAATTATAGGTGACAAAGTTTAGTTTAATTTTCTTTTCTGCTTCGGTGATAGTTTCTCTGGTGACCAATGTTATTTCAATCGGGTTCTCATTGCTAGTATAGTTTGTAACTTCAATGTTATAAACTCCATCTTGGAATCTATTTTTGATAACTGTCTCTGAAGAGGGTGGAAGTGTGACTGACTTAGTCAAAAGATCACTATAACCAGCAAAACTATAAAAGTATGGCAGCCTGTCAAAGCCTTCTTCTAATTCTAGTTCGTTATATGGTTGAGTCGGAATTTCATAAAGTGTAGATGCTTTTACAATAGGAGAGCCACCATTCTCATATGTAACAGTATTTATTACGAAGTCATAGTCAGCTGATACGATAACTGAATGTATGGTTCCAGCTGTGAATCCATCAAGTTCGATGTTAAATATCCTAGATTCACCGCCAACTAATGTCACATTATGAAGAGACTTTATTTCCACTCTATAGTTGTCACGAGCAGTTTCTACAATGCTATCATCGGCAAAATCATCTCTGTTTCTCTGCTTGGCATAGTTTCGCCCTACTACTGTTTTAGTGGCATAATCTACACTACATTTATCTGCTGTAGTAGAAGTACAGCTAGCTATATAAGCTCTAGTGCAACCCTCTACGATGGAATAATCTGCTACATCCTCCTTGTCACACTCTATTACAGATGCCTCTGTGCATCGCTGCAATAACTCCTCATATCCTGTTTGCCCATCATCATCATCGTCAGAGGGAGACGGAAACGATCCATCACCATCACGACTCGAGCAGGCAGAACCGATTATTAGAGCAACTAAAATTAATAGAGCTATATATGACCCTATCGACCTAATAAAAGACATATAATTTCACTTTCTTTAGATGAAAGTCTGTACTTTAGATTTGAAATCACTATATGAAGCTAGGCACTTTAACATTGGTTGGTATCCTAATTTTGATCAATAATTCAATCCACGACCTTCAAGTTCACCTTCAGCTTGTTTGCTTTTTGCTGGTCGATCATCTTGATTAATTATAGCTATTTTTTTCCGTTCTTTGATTTTGTCTAGCCGATCAACCGATTTACGCATATATTTTCTCATAGACTCACTTTTGGCTTTCGTTGAAGCTTGCATTAGTTTTCCTTTTGCCTCCTCACTACCAATAATCGACAGCCGTTTTGCACTAACCATATTTACCATCTCAGAGCTATCATAAAGTCCTTCATCTAAGATATCAACAGTATCATCGCCACCACGTTTCCCGATTGTGTCATACATAGATGCTCTAACATGACTGTTTTGCTCCTCCTTGATTTTCGCTCTCAGATAGCTATTAAGATCAGTTGGGCTAGCAAGCTTTCCGAGTATATAAACAGCTCTAGATCGGACAAATGTATGCGTGAGTTTGTCATCAACAATCTCTTGCAATGTAGAGTTGAGATCGGCTTGATCAAGTTTTTTCAAATAATTATCATCTGGCAATCCGTGATATCCAGATAAGGTAGTAATAAGATCTGCTTTGTTTACACTAATACCTGCTCCTTGCGCTATGGCTGGAATCAAAAGCAGTGTTATTATTCCTGCAACCTCAAAATATCGTTTAAAAATCATCGCCTCGTATTCCTTTAAAGTCGCTACCTATTATAACATAAAATATACCCTTTTTTATATAATGGGTTAATATGTTTGGGCTATAAAGTTAGAACTTCAGTCTAAATCTGCCTAATGATCTGAAGATGTTTCTGATTAGGAGCCATGAGCAGTAGGGTTTAGGCAGTCAAAGGAGATACCGAACAGCTTGTTACTTTATAATGGTAAATGCTTTAGCAAATCCGATATAGTCCGCAGGAATAATTCCAATAACTAATGCACCATAAATCATCACAACTAACGCAATCGTCATAATTGGCGTCAAAGCAGACTGTTCGAAGAGTGTGGTTTTGGTGTCATATTCTTTAAAATAAGTAAATATGATAGCTTTCAGATAATAGAAGACTGATAGTACAGAGTTTAATGCACCAACAATAGCGAGCCATAAAAAATCGTTTTCAACCGCAGCCATAAATATATAAAATTTACCCACAAATCCTGCTGTGGGTGGTATGCCAGCCAGCGAAAAGATCATTATAGCAAAAGTCGCTGCTAAAAATGGTCGTTTTGCGCCAAGCCCTCGAAGCGATTCAAAAGAGAGATTTTGTTCATCTTTATCAGCAATTATAGCTAAGATAGCAAATGCGCCGATAGTCATGAAGGTATACACTAGAAGGTAAAAGGCGGTTGCTCCTATTGAACTATTCGTCGCAACAACAATACCGATCAAAATATATCCAACATGTGATATAGAGGAATAGGCCAACATTCTCTTAACATTATCTTGAACCAGTGCAATAATATTTCCGACTGTCATAGTTAAGACAGCCAATATCGATAGTATCAATGACCAATGATCCCATAATGGGTAAAATGCTTCCATTAATATTCTAATAAGGAGAGCAAACCCAGCAACTTTTGCAGTAGATGCCATAAAAGCTGTAACTGGCGTTGGCGCGCCTTGATAAACATCTGGCACCCACATATGAAATGGTACTACAGAGACTTTTAGTGCAAGACCGGCTAGCAACAGTATAAATCCACCAATTAAAAGGTTATATGAAACTGCCCCTGTTGTTAATGCGTCATTGATTAGATTTAACTTGGTAGTAGCTGTTGCACCGAATATGAGTGCAATCCCATAGAGGATTGTTGCACCTGCTAATGCACCTAGCACAAAATACTTTGCAGATGCCTCAATTGAACTGTTTGATCCTCGGGCAAAACCTGTCAAAACATATAGCGATAATGACATCGTCTCTATCCCTAGGAATATTGTCATCAAGTCATTCCCTGAGATTATGATGAACTGCCCTACAACAGAAAATAGTATTAACGCATAGTATTCTCCATAATTGAGCCCTCTATCTATCAAATATTGATTTGAAACTAGTAACGTTAATCCTGTTCCGATCAAAATAACGATTTTAAAAAACAGCCCGAAACTATCGATCTGATAGTGTCCGCTAAATGTAGTAAACTCTTTGCCAACTAGCAAGAGGGTGAAAGCAGCTGCCAAGATAACCCCTCCTAGCGCTACATAACAGAAGAGATGCTTGCCACGATTATGTGCAAAAACTTCCAACATCAAAATAACAATCGCAACCAAAGCTAATACAATTTCAGGAGCAATTGCGTCAAGTCTAATAATGCTATCGGTTAAAAACATATCTAGTGGCCCTGCCTTGCATTTTTGATTGCCGAATCGTCTATTGTCAATTTGTTGTCATTAAGTAGTTTTGCAACTTCACTCTCTTTTTTTGCTAGTTCAACCTGCCTGATAAGCTTGACAACTGATGGTTCAATCTTTTCTAACAGTGGTTTAGGATATATTCCTATAAAGAATACTAAAACAATTAATGGAGCAAAGTAACCTAACTCTCTATAATCAAGATCAGCTAGCTTTAGATTTTTATCATTAGTAATTTTCCCAAACATAACTCGCTGGAACATCCAGAGCATATAAACTGCAGCCCAGATCACTCCTGAGGCCGCAAGGATAACTACAATAGGATATTGATCCCATGCGCCGACTAATATTAAAAACTCACCTACAAATCCGTTGGTACCAGGTAGCCCTATGGAACTTAATGTTAAGATCATAAAGATAACTGTAAAAAGTGGCATCACTTTTGTTATGCCACCGAAATCTTCAATTAATCTTGATCCACGCCTTTCATACAATATCCCGACTGCAAGGAAGAGTCCGCCAGTAGATATCCCATGATTGACCATCTGCAACAGCCCTCCTCCAACTGCAGGTACAGTCAACGCAAACATCCCAATCATAACAAATCCCAAATGCGAAACAGATGAGTAGGCAATAAGTTTTTTGACATCTTTTTGTACAGTTGCAACCCATGCTCCGTAAATTATCCCGACTACCGACAAAATCATGATCGGAGCAATCATCTTAAAAGTCGCAAGAGGTAAAATAGGAATTGAGAATCGTAAAAACCCATATGTTCCCATCTTTAACAACACTCCAGCTAAGATTACAGATCCAGCAGTCGGCGCCTCAACATGAGCATCAGGTAGCCATGTATGAAATGGGAATAGTGGCACCTTAATAGCAAAAGCTAAAAAGAATGCTAGGAACAACCATATCTGTGCCGATAGTGGAATTGCAAGCCCATGGTATGCCAAAATATTTGTTGAGTAGTACCCATTGATCTGAAAGAAATGAAAGTAAAGCCAGATAATCGCAACCAACATTAATAATGAGCCAAACATTGTGTAGATGAAAAACTTTACGGCGGCATAGACCTTCCTAGCTCCTCCCCAAATTCCGATAATAAAATACATCGGAATGAGCATCAGCTCCCAGAATACATAAAATAAGAAGAAATCAAGTGCACAAAAGACACCAATCATGCCAGTTTCTAATATAAGAAATAGGACCATAAACTCTTTTAGATGTTTATCAATCGCTTTGAAAGTCGATGCACAACAAATAAGGCAAGTTAATGTAGTAAGTAAGATCAGTAGTAGTGATATTCCATCAACAGCAACAAAATATTCAATCCCGAACTCTGGCATCCAGTCATATTTTTCTACAAATTGAGGATCACCATTGTTCTTAAAATAAAAGAATAGACCCATTGATGCTAAGAAAACAATCAGTGTAGCAATAAAAGTTATTCCTCTAATTAGAGACTTATTCGTTTTATCAACTAAGAGTATTAACCCTGCTGCAAGAGTCGGGAAGAATATGATAAATGTAAGTATCGGAAACATGTTTTGCATATAATCTACTTATGAATAAACCCATAAAACAATTAACAAGAATGTCCCAGCCATCATAACAGCAGCATAATTTCGGAGCAGCCCTGTTTGGCTCTCACGTAAAATTGAAGCTGTAGTTAGAAAGAAGCGAGCGACATTATTAACAAATCCATCAATAACTTTGACATCGAATATTTTGTAAAAAAGATTGTCATAAAGCCAGTTCAAAGGTTCGACAATAAATATATTATACAGTTCATCAATAAAATATTTTTTCTGCACTATCCAATATATAAAATTAAGGGGACCTCCTCGTTTAGCAAGCGATATAGCTTTTGGAAGGTGGGTCAGATAAAAAAACCTGGCAATTGCTATTCCAATTATCGCAACCGTCACAGAAGCGCCCATAAAAGCAAATTCCATTGCAACTGAGATATGGTGTCCTTCCGTTTCAGCTCCTGTTACAAATAGAGGTGCTAAGAAATTTGAGATTGCATGCCAATTTTTATTGATTGGTAACCCTAGTAGACCGCCAGTAATAGCGAGAAATGCTAAGACTACTAATGGGATAGTCATGGTGGCAGGCGATTCATGAATAGCATCTTTTACCGTTTCATCTTCAGTTCGATTTTCACCTGCAAAAGTGAGGTAGTAGAGTCTAAACATATAAAAAGCAGTGATAGCTGATGCAAAAGTTGCCATCGCCCAATAAATAAGATGCCCTTCGGTCTGCCCTAAGAATAGCTCAAGTAGTATCTCATCTTTAGAGAAGAACCCAGCCATCGGCGGTATTCCTGCGATCGCAAGAGTTGAGATAAGAAAGCTAGCATGAGTGATTGGCATTTTTTTTCGTAGCCCACCCATCTTTCTTATATCCTGCTCACCACTCATCCCATGGATAACCGAACCTGAGCTTAAGAATAGAGCAGCTTTAAAGAATGCATGTGTCATCACATGAAAGACCGCAGCCATATACGCACCAATCCCGCAGGCTAAGAACATATAGCCAAGTTGCGAAACAGTTGAATATGCTAATACACGCTTGATATCATACTGCCACATTCCAATAGTTGCCGCAAAAAGGGCTGTAACACCCCCCGTAATCGCAACGATAATCATAGTTATCGGTGCAAGCTCAAAAAGTGGAGCTGACCTAGCAAGCATATATATACCAGCTGTCACCATCGTTGCAGCATGAATTAAGGCCGAGACCGGTGTAGGTCCTTCCATTGCGTCAGGCAGCCATGTAAATAGGGGGATTTGAGCCGATTTACCGGTTGCTCCTATAAAGAGGAGTAATGTTATAAAAGTTGCTCCAGTTAAACCAAAAAGCAAAGTCTCTTGTAATAATGCAGGATTCTGAGTAGCGTATGTCATCACCTGATTATAATCAATGGAGCCTGTTAGCCCAAAGATGGCAATGATAGCAATAATAAATGCAAAGTCACCAACTCTGTTCATAACAAATGCTTTCTTGCCTGCTTCTGGAGCAGAGTCGGTCTCATAATAATAGCCAATCAGTAGGTACGAACAGAGTCCGACCCCCTCCCAGCCAATAAACATTAAAAGGTAATTATTTGCTAATACTAAAATTAGCATTGAGAACATAAATAGATTTAAAAATGAAAAATAGCGGTAGTATCCATCTTCTTTAGCCATATAGCCAACAGAATAAAGGTGAATCAGGAATCCAACACCGGTTACCATTAGCATCCATGTTGCAGATAATGGATCAAGCTGAATACCAAATTCTGCTACAAAGCTCCCTGCCTCAATCCAGTTAAAGAGGATTGATTCATGAATTCGATCATTAGCTGCTAGTCCAAGCAGATTAACGAATGCAACAATTGCAATAAGAAATGAGAGCCCAGTTGTCCCGAGGGCAAAGAGGGTAACCATCTTCTTAGAATGACGACTAAGCGCACAGAGGAGCGAGCCTATAAGTGGCAATAGTGGCACTGCCCAAATATATTCTAGTCCGATCATAATATAAACCCTTAGATCAACCTTTCAGTGAGTTAATATCATCGATATTAACACTTTTCGTGTTTCTAAACAAAAGTAGCACTATTCCAAGTCCTACTGCTGCTTCAGCAGCCGCAACTGCAATAACCATCAGAACAAAAATCTGAGTGGTCATATCATTTAAATCTCTGGCAAATGTTACAAATGCCAAGTTTGACCCATTAAGCATCAGCTCAATAGACATTAGGACGATAATTATATTCCGCCTAGTTAATACTCCAGCAAAGCCAATCGCAAAAAGGATCGCACTCAATGCTATGTAATGTGTTGATGTTACAGTTAAGATATCCATTTTAAAATCAGTTTATCATCTAAGCTTTCTTTTTGTTAACATTACAGCACCAACTAGTGCCACAAGCAAGAGGATTGAGACAATCTCAAATGGGAGTATATTCTCTGTGTAGAGCAATCGCCCGAGCGCTGTAGCTGTCCCAAAGTCGTTACCAACAGCTGCCGCACCATCTAAGAGCTTGTCTGGCTCATAAAATCCAATCACAAACGATAGTGAAAAAGTAATTAAAATAGCAATTGCAATCTGAATCGCCGGTATATTCAATGCCAATGATCCACTTTTTTCATCAGCATTAAGTAGCATGATAACAAAGACAAATAAGACCATAATTGCACCTGCGTAAACTAAAACCTGTATGGCAGCGACAAGTTCTGCCTGTTGCAATACAAATAGAACTGCAAGCAAGAACATAATCAATATAAGATTAACCGCACTGCTGATAGCTTTTTTTGATGTTATCATCGCAACTGCCGCCACAATCGAGATTATCGCAACACTATAAAATACTAGAGTTTCAACCATTTTGATCTTCCAGACTCGGATATCTTTTTTTAGAAAAAGAGTTATTTTGTATAAAAAACAATCTAGGAGTAACCTGCTTAACAGTTCGTGACAAATCTTCCTTTTCGTATACTAAGTTCTCACGATCGTAGACAGAGATATCTTTACACTCATGAGACATAACAATGGCACGTTTAGGACAGACTTCCTCGCATCGCCCACAAAAGATACATTTTCCACCATCTAAAGTATATTTCAGAGGGTAGTATGAGCCATCATCTCTCATTCCCCCTTTAATGTTGATGCAAAGAGGAGGACAGGCTGCTTCACATAATCCGCAAGCAACACAACGATCATTACCATCTGATCCCACTATCAAAACTGGCCTGCCTCTAAATGCGGCAGGAAATGGTAATGTCTCCTCAGGATACATGACAGTCATAATGGAGCGAGAAGCTCTACCTCGGCGTAGAATAAACTCACCAAAAAGATGCTTGAAATTATAAAAGAACCTTCTCATAGTTATTCCAAGCCCTCGCAGAACTTCTACAATATATACTCTCTCTAACAGAGTAAGCTCTGCTGCTCGTTCAATCCTTTTTACATTAATAGCCATATCAACTTACTTTCAATCCGTACTTTAACCTATTTTACGGAGTTGGCATTACTCCTATTAATAATAGAACACCCGTTATTAAAATCCATGCTAATGAGCAAGGTAAAATCATTTTCCACCCTAGCTTCATAACCTGGTCATATCTAAATCTAGGCAATGTCCACCTAATAATCATCTGAATATATATTAAAGCAGAAAGTTTAAGCAAAAAGACTTTTACTCCAATAATCATTGCAATAATATTACCAAGATCCCCACCACCAAATAGCTCTACTAACTGGTCAACAGTGACAAACGGAATATGGTGTCCACCTAAAAAGAGGACAACCGAAAGCCCACTAATCGTAACCATTTCAATAAATTCAGCTGTCCAGAACATTATGAACTTCACACCAGAGTATTCTGTAAAATAGCCAGCTACTAGCTCAGACTCAGCCTCAGGAATATCAAACGGAATTCTTTTGTTCTCGGCGATCGCACAGGTCATATATAGTATAAAAGCTGGGAAATGCCAGATAATACCCCAATGAAAGAAATCTGCTTGCTTACTTACAATCTCAACAAGTGAGAGAGACTGGTAGTACATTGCCAGCGATATGATCGCTAAGCCCATCGTAACTTCATATGAAAACATTTGAGCAGCACCGCGCAACGCCCCTAGTAGTGCCCAGTTATTGTTAGATGACCAGCCAGCTAAAACAACCCCATATGTTGCAAGTGATGTAATTGCAAAGACATAAAGAAGACCTATATCAAGATCAGCTACCACAAGGTTCACCTGATGACCTGCAATAACATATTGGCCACCAAATGGAATGACCGCAAATGCAACAAGTGCAGGGGTCAAAGCTATAACAGGGGCTATCCTATGGAAAAATTTATCAGCACCTTCTGGGATGAAATCTTCTTTGAATACAAGTTTAATGAGATCGGCCAATGAATGAAATAGTCCAATAATTGTAAACCCAAATATTGCAGCACGATTAGCACCGATCCTATCTTGCATCAAGGCAGACTGCTTCCGCTCAACCCATGCCAACATCGGAGCAAAGAAACCTAAGTTTAATCCAAATACAAATAAAATTTTTGCAAGAGTCTCAATCAATGCCGGATTACTCATCAAAACTCCTATAGTATATATTATCGATCACATTCACCACCGATCAGATTAATCATATCAAAGGTTGGAATGAGGTCAGAAAGGAGCGCCCCCTTTATCAGTTTTGGTAATGCACTTGTTATCTGAAAGCAAGGTGGTCTCACTCTAAGTTTTAATGGGTAGCCTGACCCATCACTCACAACATAAAATCCTAACTCTCCATTCGCACCTTCTACTGCAAGATAGGTCTCCCCTGCTGGAACCTGAATCCCATCAATCTCACTCTTGAAATGAAATATCATAGACTCCATATCTTTATGGATTCTATCTTTTGATGGCTGACGATACCTAGGATCATCAATGTTTATAGGACCATCAGGTAGCATTTCTAATGCCTGTTCTATAATTGATATCGATTGAACAATCTCTTCCATCCTAACCATAAATCTATCTAGGTTGTCACCTGTTGTTCCGATTGGCATTTCAAAATCTACCTTATCGTATGCTAAGTATGGGCTAGCTTTTCTAACATCATAAGCAATTCCGGCAGCTCTAAGGCATGGTCCTGTAAATCCCCATGCAATAGCATCCTCGCCTGATATACCACCAATATCTTTCATACGATCAATGAAGATTCTATTCTTCAAAAGTAATTTGGCAAACTTGTCATAGAACTCTTTGTTCTTTTTGAAAATTGATTTAACATTGGCTTTGAAATCTTTTGGCAGATCGCTATTTAGACCACCCACCCTAACGTAATTATGTGTAAGCCTTGCTCCCGAAGCAGCTTCAATGAGATCCCAGACCAATTCACGTGCCTCTACGAAATATAAAAATGCAGTCATCGCACCTAGCTCTAACGCTGCTGCGCCAAGACATGTATAATGACCTGATAGACGTGATAGCTCAGACATAATCATTCTAAGATAGGTAGCACGCTCTGGCAACTCTATCCCGATTAGCTTCTCAATAGCAAGCGCACATCCTATACTATTTAACGAAGCAGCCGTATAATCTAGCCTATCTGTAAATGGGAATATCCCATTCCATTTTTGTGCCTCGCACTCTTTCTCAAATCCACGATGGAGGTAGCCAATCTCTACATCTAGTTTCTCAATTATTTCACCATCTAATGATACTAAAAATTTAACTGTCCCATGCGTTGCCGGATGAGATGGTCCCATGTTAATGGTAAACAGATCTGTATGTTCTGTTGTATGGAAACTAGGAGTTTCTTTATTATCTAGAGTCATATATTATTTTATCTAATTTGTCGGACCTATTAATGGCTGTCTTTTAGTTTTTTCATAATCTTTACGTAATGGATGGCCTTCAAACTCTTCATACAGTAATATTCGACGAAGATCAGGATGAGCCAAAAATTTTATTCCATACATATCCCATACTTCACGCTCTAACCACGATGCACCAGGATAGAAACTAGTTACCGAGTTAAGGTTAAGAGATTCCATTTTAAGTGGAACTTTGACTCTTATAGTATGATTTTTTAAAAATGAGTAAAGGTGATAGACAACTTCAAATCGATAGTTGCCCTCGTCAAGATATGGCTGAAGTTTTCGGTTAGCAGGTTTGATAGACCTCCCTTTTAAGTAATCAGCAGCAGTGATATCTAACAACATTGAGTAGTTTAAGGTTGAATCATTCTTTAAGAATTTAAGGAGCTCTAAGATTGAATCAGACTTGACTACTACAGTATCATCACCCTTAAACGAATGAGCAAACAAAATCGTATCACTTCCTTCAAACTCGCTCGTAATTTTTGAAATTATCGTTGACACAATACTATCTTCCACCCTTCCCATCGACTAATCTATCATCGGCTTCGCCTAAAAATGATACACCACTTGAAAGCCCCGCCTGATCTGGAGTGCTCGCAACCTTGTTTTGAAGTTTTATAATCGCATCGATAACCATTTCAGGACGTGGTGGGCAACCTGGCAGATAGACATCAACAGGTATCAATGTATCTATCCCTTGAACTGTAGAGTAATTATTATACATCCCTCCAGAAACAACACACGCACCAAACGCTAATACCCATTTTGGTTCTGTCATCTGATTATAGACCTTAACCAAAATTGGAGCTTGCTTATGCGTTATAGTCCCGACTACCATCAATAGATCTGCCTGCCTAGGTGAAAACCGAGGTAGTGCAGCGCCAAATCGATCTAAATCATAACGTGGACCTGCAACACTCATAAACTCCATCCCACAACATGCTGTCACAAATGGATAAAGGAAGAATGAAAACTTTCGACCCCATGCTATTATTGAATCTGCTCTTGAAACTACCACTGACTCATCTAGTAAGCTCAATTCTGATTTATTATCCGCTTGCTTGATCACTCCCATTCTAACGCTCCTTTTTTCCAAACATAGATAAGTCCAATTGCAAGAATTATAATAAAAACCAACATTTCTACAAAACCAAGCAGACCAAGCGATTTAAATACTACTGCCCAAGGAAATAAAAATACCGCCTCAATATCAAATATTATAAATAGTAGTGCAACAAGATAGAACCGTATTGAAAATCGGCCCTTCGGTGAATCGATCTGATTTTCACCACACTCAAATGGGGCTGACTTCTCTCTAAATATAACCTTAGGACCAAATAGCTCAGCTAATGCCAACATCCCAACTGAAACGATTGATCCTATAACTAGGAAGATCAGTAAACTTCCATATTCTTCCATATTTTCCTTATTCTATGATTTTTGTAAGTTTTACTTTGGTTGTCATGTTAGGTCCACCTGAGAGTTTAGAACTAGGCTGGTCTTCAAAGTTCTTTGGAATAAAAACTATACCAGGTGTCGATCTATCATCAATTCTCACATTGGCCACAATCTTACTATATTCACTCTCCACTTCAACTTTATCATCCTGATTAAGCGATTCATTAATGGCATCTTCATACGATATTTCGATATAGTTGCAAGGTTCAATATCGTTTAGGACTTTACTTGCCCTTGTAAGCTTGCCTAGATGAAACAGTGAATTGCCAGTTAAGGCTAAATATTTATATTCTAACGATCCGTTCAAGCTTATTGTACTATCTGTCAGGCGAAAGTTAGCTAGTCTATCTTCTCTGCTCTTTGGATAAGTAACTAAAGTTGATCTATAGTTTTCAATATCAGAATATAAATTTTCATAGCCTGCCACATTCTCTGAAATCTCTTTTGTAATATCGAGACTCTCAACATATCGTTCGTCTAGCGAAAAATGAGTCCCTAATTTAGAAAATATCTCCCACTCACTCTTGATCTCACTATTCTCATTCTTGATTGCAGCGGTAACCTGTTGAACTCGTCCTTCATTATTGGTAAATGTACCATCTTTTTCGAATGCTGTTAATGATGGGATAAAGAGAGTCCGCTTACTTGGAATATCAAGCTCAAATGGCGAAACAACAATAAGAAGCTCTAAGCCACTTAACATCTCTTTAGCTAGTTTATAGTTAGGATATGTTAGCGATGGATCGTCATCTACTAAGATTAATCCTTTAATATAACCTGCCTCAATTGCTTTAAAAAGATCGGTTACTTTATGAGCTTTAGGTGAAAACTTATTGCCCCATACCTTCGAATATTTAGCAACCGCTTCGCTATCATCAGACTTTTCATAACCTGGTAGATAAGATCCACTTAATCCTAAATCATTTGCTCCTTGACTGTTGCAACGCTCTTTATACCGAATTAGTTTTGCATCTGTTAGATTGGCGAATATAGTTAGCAGCTTCATAATTTCAACAGAATCTGGATGAGAAGAGATCTCATTGCCAACTATTATTACAGGTAAGCTGGCAGCCTTTAGAAGCTTTGCCATCTTTTTTGCTATGTTGGAATCATATTGACTCTTATCAGAACTCGCCTTTAGCTTTATAGAGCTATACTCACCAGTTGCCTCTGTTAAGTGATTTATTAACTCTACGAGCAATCGCTTTTCTGAACCATACTGATATGTTACACGCTCAGATTCAGCCGGATTAAAGAGAATATTCCGGCTACCTGCAATCAAAAGGGAGGCCGGATTATCGCGCATCGCCATCCTTACCATATTAGCTACAACAGGATTTTCTTTTTCAGGGTCTGATCCAAAAAAGAGGAATAGGTCACTTCTTTTGATATTGTCATACGATATAATTCCAGACTGATCACCAAATTGATCAAACAACTCAGACTCTAACTTACTATTTAATATATTAGAGATCGTATAGATTGCACCACTATCCAATCCAGCTCGGCTAAAGCGATTCATCAGATAAAGATCTTCGTTAGTTAGATATTCTCCAGCTAGTAGCCCGATTGAGTCTGCTCCATGTTTTGCAATTAGCTCCTTAATCCATGTTGCAGCGATATCGATAGTAGATTCAAAAGAACTCGTTGCACCTTTAATCTTACAGCTAGTAGCCCGATCAGAACTGTAAATCATGTCATGACCAAACCTACCCTTAGCACAAAGATTACCTTGGTTAATACCGATATCATCATTTGAGTCTATCTTTGCTAGCTGATTATCTTTACTCCTGACCTGAATCGAGCAGCCAACAGCACAGTATGGACAGATAGTCTCGGTCTTTTTATATTCCCAAGCATTGCCTAAATTCTTTTCAGTATGATCTTGGAACGATCCGGTAGGGCAAACTGCAAGACATTGACCACAAAAATCACATTCAAGTGGAATACGAAATGGGGTGCCAACTTCTGATTCAAAGCCTCGCTTCTGAAAATCAATCGCTCCGTTACCTTGAACTTCAAGACAAGCTCCAACACATTTCCCACATAAGATACAACGGTTGTAGTTACGCTCTAATACAGGATTATCAATTAGAAGTGGTTCATCTTTCCTCTTCAAGGGTGATCGTCCCTGCTTTAAATCTAAAAAGTAAGCAGCATCTTGTAGTCCACATTCGCCAGACGCTTGACATTCAGGACAGTCTAAAGGGTGATCCATCAGTAAAAATTCCATCATAATCTGACGGTCTTTGGTTATTTTATCTGTAACTGTAACAACACTCATTTCATCTGCAACAGGTTCGCAACATGCCCACTTGCTCCTTGTCCTACCTCGCATAGTTACATCAACAACACATAACCTGCATCCACCAAATCTAGTAATCTTTGGATCATAACATAGGCCAGGTATATAAACGCCTGCAGCTTTTGCGGCATCATAAATTTTCATGCCTTTATCGACCGACACCTCTATGCCGTCAATAGTTAGCGTTACTTTATCCTCTTCATTCATTACAAATAATACCTTCTAGTCAATTGCACTAAAGTTACATTTGTCATAGCAGACTCCACATTCAATACATAGCTCTTTGTTAAGATAGACTATCTCCTTGTTCTTACCCATGATGGCGCCTGTCGGACAAGGTTTGATACAAGCCCCACATCCAACACATGCCTCAGGAACAACCTCATAAACACGAAGTGCAATACAGCTGCTCGTCTTACACCTTTTGTTCAAGACATGATCTTCAAATTCATCACGATAGAATCTTAAGGCAGATAGTGCCGGAGCAGGTGATGATTTACCAAGACCGCAAAGAGACATGCTCATTATATATTCACCATACTCTTCTAGCAGATCAAGATCACTTAACTCCCCTTTGCCTTCTGTTATCCTAGTTAGAATATCTAACATTACACTATTACCAACTCGGCACGGAGTACATTTCCCACACGATTCATCAGCACAAAACTCCATGAAGAAACGGGATAACTCAACCATGCAGGTCGTATCATCACAGACAACCATAGAGCCAGAACCCATCATAGCACCTGCCTCTACTAATGTTTCAAAGTCGACCTCATAATCTAGACAAGAATCAGGCAGACAACCACCAGAAGGACCTCCTATTGCTACTGATTTAAATTTTCGCTTTCGTGGTATCCCTCCGCCAACGTCATAAATAACCTCTCGCAATGTCATCCCAATCGGAACTTCTATTAGCCCTGCATTCTTGACTGCACCAGATAGTGCGAAAATTTTTGTCCCACCAGATTTTTCACTCCCTAGTGAGAGATATTTATCAATCCCGACCTGAAAAATCTTCGGAACATTGGAGAATGTCTCTACATTATTTAAGAGTGTCGGTTTATTCCATAACCCTGCTTCAACAGATTGAGGCGGTCTCGGACGTGGCATCCCACGCTTCCCTTCGATGGAGTATTGCAGAGCAGTCGATTCGCCACATACAAACGCTCCTGCACCCTCTTTTACTGTTATATCTAATGAGTAGCCAGATCCTAAAATATTATCTCCTAAATAACCTCGATCCCTTGCATCAGCTAGAGATTTACTAAGTCGTTGAACAGCGATAGGATACTCAGCCCTACAATATATAAAACCAGAAGTTGCACCTATTGCATATCCGCCAATAATCATCCCTTCTATAACAGAGTGTGGATCGCCTTCTAATAGTGCGCGATCCATAAATGCGCCAGGGTCGCCTTCATCAGCATTGCAGAGTATAAATTTTTCATCAGCATCATACTTTGCACATTCTGACCATTTCCATCCTGTGTCAAAGCCACCACCTCCCCTACCTCGTAACTTCGCATCCTCTACTACCTTCACAACTTCAGCAGGAGATAGCTTTGAAGTAGCACCATCATCTAACAATATTTTCCGAAGTGAACTATAACCTCCTCCTCGTTCATAATCGTCAAGGCTATCTGGATCTATTATTCCACAATTAGCTAATACGAACCTGACCTGTTTCTTGTTTAATTCAACATCTTCCCAAACAGGGATACCATCGTAGAGAGGTTCACCATTTTTCCATTGCGCAAAGACTTTTTTGGATACAAGTTTTTCTGAAAAGTGTTGTCCTACTATATTTGAAACATCGGTTGGTTTGACATTCTTATATACTACTCTACTCTTGCCTGGTAAGTGAATATCGAGTAGTGGCTCTGCAAAACAGATACCGACACATGCTGTCTCTACTATGTCAATGTCAAGGCCGTTAGAGCTGGCATGCTCTTCAACCGCTTTCTTGACAGCTAAAGCACCTGCCGCTAATCCGCAGGTCCCCATTCCTATATATATACTCGGTTTACTTAATTCCAATCCCATCTTTCAACCTTTTTTTTGAGCTAACATTAAATTGCTCATATAAAATATTAAGTTATAGCTTGATTATCTTACTTAGCTAGCAATTGTCAATATCCAAATCTACTCTTTTAATAAACTTTCCAAATTTTTTATAACAAAAATCGGAGTTACATTTAAAACTATTTACACACAATTGTCACTAACTGATTTGGTTGAGCTCTATTACTCCTGATCAGAATAACTATCTAGTAGCTTTTCTACCCGTAATATTAGCTGATCTACCCCCAATTTATTAATTGCACTAATTAATGATAACTCAATATTTAACTCATCTTGAAATAATTTCTTAATTGCGTCAAGACGTTTATCAGTAATTCTATCTATCTTATTTAATGTCACTACCTGTGGAAATTTCGTTAGCTTAGCTGAAAAGCTTGCTAGCTCGCCAGATACATCCTTAAATGAATCTACTAATTCGTCATTAGTTTTGCAGGTGACCGGATCTAACAGATGGATTAAAACTCTTGTGCGCTCAATATGTTTTAAGAACTTGCTCCCGAGCCCTTTCCCTTCAGCCGCACCATCAATTAGACCTGGGATATCTGCAAAGGTAAGCCTCTTTTCTGGACTAATTTTAACTATCCCTAAATTTGGTGTAATAGTTGTGAATGGATAGTCTCCAATTTGAGGTTTTGCATCAGTTACATTAGCTATTAGGGTCGATTTGCCAGCATTCGGGCAACCTATAATTCCAACATCAGCGATCAACTTCAGCCGTAATAAGATATCTTTTACTACCCCTGCCTTACCTTTAGTTGTTTTGCGCGGCGCCCTGTTAGTTGAAGATTTGAATCGCTTATTTCCAAATCCATGAAAGCCACCAGTCGCACTTACAAATTGATCGCCAGAGTGAATTAAGTCTGCAACCAACCTTCCTGTCTCTATATCAATTATCTCGGTGCCGACTGGCACTCTAAGGTAAAGATCAGCTCCAGCTTTCCCCTTGCAAGAGCGCTTTTGGCCTGATCCGCCATCTTCTGCTTTGTAGAGTGGTTGAAATTTGAAATCTAGTAATGTTGATATGTTTGACTCTGCAACAAATATTACAGAACCACCATCGCCACCATCACCACCGTCTGGACCACCTTTTGGGATAAATTTTTCACGCCGAAATGATAAAGCACCATCGCCACCTTTCCCTGATGAGATTTTAATAGTCACTTCATCGATAAACTTTTGTTGCTTCTTCACAATAACTTAAGGCTTAGCTCCCGTAGCTACCAGATAAGCGGATTTAAGAAGAGAAAAGATCACCAAAATTCTCTAATTAAAGAGAATTTTTACTCCGGTAGAGTCTTTATATTGATAAATCGCTTATTATGTAGACCTCCAGTCGAAAAATCGACTAACCCATCTGCTTTAGCAAATAGTGTGAAATCGCGGCCAACACCAACATTCTCACCTGGGAAAAACCTAGAACCACGCTGGCGTACTAAAATACTCCCTGCTTTTACTAGCTGACCTTCGAAACGTTTTACGCCAAGACGTCTACCTATAGTATCGCGACCGTTGCTAGTCGCCCCCATCCCTTTTTTATGTGCCATTTAGATTACCTTCCGTCTTATCTTTAAACGTTATTATTGCAATGAAAGAATTTTTAACTCGGTCAATGATTGTCGATGACCTGTTTTTTTCTTGTAATTTTTACGCCTTTTATGTTTCAAGATTATAACTTTCTCACCTCTAGTTTGAGATATAATAGTAGCTTTAACCTGTTGATTACCTAATTTATCACTATTTAGCTCTATCTCTGAATCGCTAGTTGCTAGTAACAATGTCTCAAGATTAACATCGCTGCCAACGTCACCTTCTAGTTTTTCAACCTTAATTATAGAGCCTTCCTTTACCTTATATTGCTTCGCACCACTTCTTATGACAGCAAACATACTTTAACAACCTCCAGTTCAAGCCAATTATAAATGGATAATTATCAGATAATTTTAGACTCTTTGCAACTAAATTTTAAAATTTATCGTTTTCCTTATAATTTACCCTTACATTATAAGGAAACGTTAGTTTAAACTGGTCTTGTAATTTTTTTTCTAATGTGTAGAGTTTAGATGGTAAAATTTTTTCCTTCAATAAATTATTTCTTTTGGTAAATTGAAAATCCAGCAGGCGGTAGAAAAACCATACGGCAAAGAGAGTAAAATGCCGCTATTACCTCATAATATAGAGATTGAACAGTCACTGCTCGGCTCAATATTGATCAATAATGACGCAATTATGCAGGCAGTTGAGACATTATCAGGCTCATCTGATTTTTATCAACCAATTCATCGCATTATATATGATGCAATGCTTAAGCTCTTTGAACAAAATGAACCGATAGATCTTTTAACGCTCTCTAATATATTAAAAAAAGTAGGTAAGGTATCGGTAGATGATGCATATCTAGCTGAACTAAATTTAGCACCACCATCTGCTACAAATGCTCAAATCTATGCCAAAATCATACATAACAAAGCAATGTTGCGGAATTTAATTAAAGTATCAAATGATGTCGCATCACTTGCCTATGAAGATCGCGAAGATGTCGGATATGTAATCGATAAAGCAGAATCAATGATATTTGATATTGCACAAAACAAGGTTAAGAAATCATTTAATCCGATCTCAACAATAATCAAACAGGGTGTCGAGCTTGTTGAACAGCTTTACGAGCGAAAAGAGTTAATTACTGGCGTTCCAACAGGCTACAAAGATTTAGATGAAAAAACATCAGGACTGCAGCCGTCAGATTTAATAATAATTGCAGGACGGCCATCAATGGGTAAAACTGCATTTGCATTAAATATCGCACAAAATTTCTCACTCGCAGAGCCTGAAGCGGTTATTGCAATTTTTTCGCTTGAAATGAGCAACGCTCAACT
>JBLYYQ010000010.1:0-8690 GCA_048550035.1 Nitrospinota bacterium | reverse complement strand
GGACACTTGCAGGATGAGATCAGTAATAAACTACAGGAATGGTTTGATGCGGGTTTGCAGGAATGGGACATTTCTCGTGATGCACCCTACTTTGGTTTTGAAATCCCTGATGCCCCCATTTGGTGGTGGTCCACTAGTTGCTGGGGTAGCAGCAGAATCGTTCAAGATGCAAACAGATAAAAAATTGCAAGAGCATGTCACAAGTTTAGGTCGCTACATGTTGTTAAAACTCAATGGACTAAAAGAGTCATCAAAAAACATTAAGGCTGTCCGTGGGCTTGGACTAATGATTGCAGTTGATATTACTAAGCCTTCAATGGAAGTGATAGATGAATGTGCAAACCTTGGGCTACTAATAGCAAAATCTGGTGACAATACTATAAGAATTCATCCATCGCTTGTTGTTAAGCGTGAAGAGGTTGATAAAGGATTAAATATTTTAGGGAAAGTCTTGTTGGCATAGTCTGTTTATATCGACTACTGACTCTAGCAATAAAAGTTGAAACATCTTCTAACAGTATCTGACCTCACAAAAACTGATGTAGCTTGGCTACTTGAAGAATCTAAGCGTATGAAACGCTCAAGAGAAAGCAGTCGACTATTATCAGGCAAAAGCTCAGGGCTAATATTTTTCCAACCGTCAACTAGAACACGAGTCTCATTTGAAGTAGCAATGACGCAGTTAGGTGGCAATACAGTTTATATTGACGCAAATTCAACTCAGATAACCAGAGGCGAAACAGTAGCTGATACAGCTAAAACTCTATCGCGCTACTTAGATGTAATAGTTATCAGATCGGATCAGCATACAATGTTAGAAGAATTTGCTGCTAATTCATCCATACCATTGATTAATGGATTATCAGATAAATATCACCCTTGTCAGGCGCTCTCTGACCTCTTAACGATAGTTGAGAAGTTTGGGAGATTGGACTCAATTAACCTTACATACATAGGTGATGGTAATAATGTTGCGAACTCTTTGATATTAGTCTCTGCCTTAACAGGAATGAATATCACTTTAGCATCACCAAAAGAGTATACCGTCTCTGATTCAATTATAGAGCAAGGATTGAAACTGAATCCTGATGCCAAGATTAAGCTAGAGACAGATCCTATTATAGCTTCAGAAGGGGCTGATGTTCTATATACTGATGTTTGGGTTAGTATGGATCAGGATGATCAGAAGAGTAGTAGGATGCAAGCGTTTCAGGAGTATAAAATTAGCCAAGAAACGGTAGATGTTGCAAACAAAGATGCAATAGTTATGCATTGCCTGCCGGCTCATCGAGGGTTGGAAATAGATCCAAATACATTAGATGGTCCTCAATCTGTTGTTTTTGATCAAGCTGAGAATCGGCTTCATATGCAAAAAGCAATATTACTTGCCTTAATTGGCTAAGAAACATACCTTTCATTTTAAAATTGGATTGACATTTCTTGCAAGAGATAGGAAGATAGCAAGAAGCAATGAAGGGAAAGCCGTGTAAATCGGTTACGGACCCGCCGCTGTAATCAGGGACGAAAAGTACCAACACCACTGAGATTCAATCTTGGGAAGGGGTATCTAGTAGGATGATCTGAAAGTCAGAAGACCTCTTGCTAGCAAAATTGGTTTTGTATCGTTTCGGGATTTGAACGAGTAAGTTTATATGGTAGCAGATAAAACGGGTGTTGCCTCACTAATATTATGAGGTAAAATAGTTGAAGAAGGCCTGTTTATTTATTGCTATACTGCTGTTATTTTCTAATCTAATCTCAAACGCTGCACCTAAGATTCTTGTAACAGATAGTCCCATCGTAATGGAAGATCTCTCTATTAACACCGAGATCATAGATCTTTCTGATGACAATCAACCAGGTAGAACAGTTGCTCAGGTATTAAATAATCAAGCAGGCTTGAAAGTCAAACATTATGGTGGGATTGGTGAGTTTTCATCACTCTTTATGAGAGGGATGGCACCAAGTCATATCACAATTTTTATAGATGGGATCCCGATCACAGGTGGATATAGTGAAGTTGTCAACCTCTCTGAGATTCCTGTTGGGATGGTTGATCGTGTGGAGATATATAAAGGGTTCACCCCTTATTCATTTCTTAACTCTCAACTAGGTGGTGCGATCAATATAGTAACAAAGAGCCCTACCAACTCTGAACTATCAGTTGAAACTGCGCTCAAAGCAGGATCATTTGGATATCAAGGAGTCGGATTAGCCGCCAATAAGGGATTTGAAATTTTTAGCGTTAACGCTACCTTAGATTATTCTACTCAAGATGGTGACTACCCATTCAGTACCAACAATGAGACGATCTATAACTCTAACGATGATTACACAACTGTACGACAAAACAACCAAACAGAGGTGATTGATCTAATACTTGGCGCAACTTTTAATTATAAAATCTATCAGCTTAAGCTAAAAAATGAGATCTATGACAAGAAAAGTGGTATCGCAGGATTAGGTTATAATCAGGCATCTAACGCTAGCTATTTCAGTCGGCGCAATCTATTCTCGATTAGTGCCAGGTCACTTAAGCCTGACAACAATATAGAGGCAGCACTCTTTCTCACTAATGAAAATAAGCGATTTAAAGATATTTTAGGAGAGGTCGGGTTTGGACAAAAAGAGCGGCAAACGGTTATCGATAAATTAGGAACCACTGTTTCGTATTCATCATATTCACTTTTAAAACCTTTTTATACTAAAGGACAGATTAGTTATTCCATCGAAGATCTAGAAGAGTCTGAGCTATTTCAGGTAAATCAGGATTTACCATCTACAAGTAGAGATCGTTATAGTCTAGCTTTGATGTTGGAAAGAGATATTGGCAATTTCAAAATTATCCCAACATTCAGACATGAGCTTGTCAAGAATCACTCATCACTACTTAATCGTGATTATAGATTCAGCAACTATAAGATCGGAGGATTATATAGCAAAACGGACAATCTAGGATTTCATGCCAACATTGGGCTACAAAATAAGGTACCAACTTTCACAGAGTTATTTGGCGAACCATTAGCAATCCGAAGTTCAGTAGAGTTAGAGCCAGAGCGAAGTTTGAATAAAGATATAGGATTACAGTTTAATAAAAGCTTTGCAAATAATTACAATCTGACCTTAAAAACTGCTCTATTTGATATAGATTCTAAGGACTTAATTGTTTATATCTATAATTCGCAACGGAGCAGCAAAGCAATAAATGTTAGTCGTGCTAGGATACAAGGGCTAGAGTTTTCATCTCGTATATCAACGCCGATGGGGCTATCGTTTAATGCCAACTACACCTATCAGCGTGGTATTAATAAAAGTAGGATTGTCTATTATCACAACAACTGGCTTCCAAATATCCCTGAGCATCAACTCACCTTCCAGACACTCTTTAGGAGTAATGGATTCGAAATATATTATGATATCGACTACATAGATAACCTTTGGCTTGACGGAGTAAACTATGATCGAATTGATTCAAAACGGATTGACTCATTAGGAATAAATAAGTTCTTTGAGCAGGAGCATATTAGAGTTGGGCTAAAGATTGAAAATCTAACCGATGATGATAGTAACGAATCTCCCGGCTATCCTGTTGCAGGTAGGAGTTGGTATCTCACAGCAACTTTTAAGAATTAGTTCTAGTTAAATATAGGTTAAATATGTATAGTAGATTTTCATACAAGAATATAATTTCCGATTGCAGACTAATATGATAAATATTAAAAAGTTAATACCACACCGTCCACCATTTTTGTATGTTGACGAAGTAATCTCAATTGAGACTAAAAGTATAAAGACAAAATATCATCTAAAGTCTGATCTAGAAATTTTTGCTGGTCATTACCCTGATTTTCCAATATTTCCTGGTGTTTTAATTTGTGAATCGATTTTTCAAACAGCAGCAATACTATTAGTAAGCCACCTTGCGGAGATTGATCAAAATTTAGTTCCGATTATCACACGGATAAAAGATGTAAAGTTCAAATATGTTGCAAGGCCAAACGATGATCTTATACTGAACTGCAAGATAGAGGATATAGTCTCGAACGCATTTTATATGAAAGGGAGTGCTGAAATAGATTCCAAACAGTCTGTAACCGCTAGTTTCACATGTGCAATGATTAATAAATCAGATATAAAAAGATGAGTTTTCTAAATCTAGCTAATAAGAACTACCTGATATTAGGTGTGGCAAACAAGAAAAGTGTGGCGGCAAATATAGCTCGGATAATAATTGAAGAGGGAGGCACCCCAATTTTCTCTGTTGAGGATGAGAGTAAAGTATTATCAGTAAAGAAGTTGTTTGGGGCAAAATATGATGTCTATCAAGCAGACCTCTCAAAGAAAGCAGATATTAAGCAGCTAGCAGCCAAAGTGTCAGCTGGCTATGAGCAGATTGATGGTATTGTCCATTCTGTCGCATTTGCAAACTACTCAAAAGGGCTAACACCGTTTCATGATATAGACAAGAACGACTTCTTGCAAGCTATTGATATTTCATGTTTTTCGTTGATAGCAGTAGCCAATGAATTTAAAGATATAATCGCAAAAGATGGATCGGTCGTCACAGTTTCAATTTCAGCGACCTCAATCGCAGCAGAAAACTATGGCTATATGGCACCAATCAAAGCTGCCCTTGATTCATCAATTGCGTTCCTGACAAAAAGCTTCTCATCATTTTCTAATATCAGATTTAATGCGGTCGCACCAGGATTGTTAAAAACTTCAGCCTCTGCTGGCATCCCAAATTATGTTGAGTCATATCTATATGCAGAAAAGATTATTCCACGCCATCAAGGAGTAGCGACTATGGAGGCTGCACGAGTTGCTACATTTTTGCTAAGTGATGCATCAAGTGGAATTGTTGCCCAGAAGATTATTGTCGATGCTGGAATGAGTATTAACTATTTTGATAAAAGCATCATCAAAGCTACATTGAAGCCTAACTAAAAATACCTTCCCAAATATACTTCAGCTAGCATCGAGTAGCGTAATTACCTCTATAATGTTAAATAATAATGAGTTTTTACTTGCGCGCACTATACAAATAGGTACAATACAGTCACTACTTATAAATCGAGACTGCTTTTTAGTAGAAAAGTAAGAACTACCTTAGTTATGGAGATATAATTAAATGAAACAGTCATTCAAAGAGCGCTTAGAGCAGTTAATGCGAACAGAACGACCTTATACATGGGCACGCAAAGTTGGAATAGAGAAAGGTCTATTCCAGTATTATTGGCAAAAAGGGAAGATTCCTACTTACGAAAATCTGATTAAAATTCAAAAGTACAGCGGATGCTCATTAGATTGGCTATTAACAGGCAAAACAGTTGCAGTTGATCAGATTGATAATTTGCCGATGGTGCGCGAATCAAATCCTATATATGGCGAAATGAATCTTCGTTGTGTAAAATCTTTAGATATCGTTAAGGCGGTTTACGCTTCGCATGTAGAATATGATATAAGCTTGCTAGAGGGTGTCTTAGAGAAGTTTGCACCTCTGCCTAAAAATGGTGTTAAAGGAAATTCTGATATTTAGTCCGATCTGACCTAAATATAATTAATCAGTAAATATTGCCACACTTGTGTATAAGTTATTATATAATAAGTTACAATTTTTTGTAAATATGTGATAAGGAGTATTCATATGGGAATGACAATAACTGAAAAAATTTTAGCAGCTCATACTAATGAGGAGTCTGTTCGTGCTGGTCAAATAATCAACTGCAAAGTAGATATTGCACTTGGCAACGATATAACAGCTCCATTAGCTATTAAAGAATTTGAGAATTCTGGCACAAAGAGAGTATTTGATAAGTCAAAAGTTGTGATGGTTCCTGATCATTTTGCGCCAAACAAGGATATCGATTCTGCTCAAAATTGCAAAGCATTACGGGTCTTTGCAAGAGAACAGGATCTAGATAACTATTTTGAGATCGGAAGAATGGGTATTGAGCATGCCTTGTTACCTGAATATAATTTAACTTTGCCTGGCGATTTAATCATCGGAGCGGACAGCCATACATGTACATACGGTGCGTTAGGCGCATTCTCAACAGGAGTAGGATCGACTGATCTAGCTGCTGCAATGATCACAGGATCAGTCTGGCTACGAACGCCAAAAAGTATCAAGATAACCTTCAATGGCAACAAAAAAAATAGGTGGATCACAGGCAAAGATCTAATACTTTACACTATTGGCAAAATTGGTGTTGCAGGTGCGACTTATATGGCAATGGAGTTTGATGGCTCAATGTTACAATCACTTACAATTAACGATCGATTCGTAATTGCAAATATGGCTATTGAAGCTGGTGCAAAAAATGGGATTTTTCATGTCGATCAACAGACATTAGACTTTATTGCAGATCAGGATGTTAAGCCGAGTAAGAAATTTGAAGCTTACAAATCTGATATTGACGCTAACTATCATGCTACATATCAATTTGATGGTGATGATATTGATCTGCAGGTTGCGTTTCCACACTTACCATCTAATAGTAAACCTATTGGCGAAGCAAAAGATATCGTCTTAGATCAGGTTGTAATCGGCTCTTGCACTAATGGACGCTACTATGACTTAGAAATAGCAGCCAAACTTTTAAAGGGAAATAAAGTCAACGCTGATACGAGAATGATAATCATCCCTGCAACTCAAAAGATCTACAAGCAGGCAGCCAATAATGGACTAATGGATATATTTATTGATGCAGGTGCTGTAGTCTCAACTCCGACTTGCGGACCATGTTTAGGTGGGCATATGGGTATTTTAGCAGCAGATGAAAAATGCCTTGCAACAACTAATCGAAACTTTGTAGGACGGATGGGTCATGTGAAATCTGAGGTCTATTTAGCTAGCCCAGCAGTCGCAGCAGCAAGTGCAATAACAGGACGAATAACAGACCCGTCAGAAATCATAACTGATTGACTGGAGATAGCTTATGAAAACATTTAGTGGCAAGGTATGGAAATTTGGCGACAATATCGATACTGATCTAATCATTCCTGCCAGATATCTTATTAAAAGCGACGATGAGTGGCTTGCACAACATGTAATGAAAGATGCAGATCCAGATTTCTATGCCAAAGTTAATCGTGGCGATATAATTGTAGGTGGCTATAATTTCGGGTCAGGTTCATCACGAGAACATGCTCCGCGTGCAATCAAAGCCGCTGGTGTTGCTTGTGTGATTGCAAAATCATTTGCACGAATATTCTATCGCAATTCATTTAATATGGGATTGCCTATCTTAGAATCAGAAGTAGCTGCCGAATCACTACTTGAAGGTAACACTATTTCGGTAGATCTATCGTCAGGTAAAATTGTTGATAACTCAACCAATAACGAATTTATTGCAGAGCCGATCCCAGAATTTATGAGAAATCTTATTGAAGCTGGGGGGTTAATGAACTATATTACTAGAGTTAACATACCTTAGGAGGACTAATGAAAAAGTATATATGTGAAGTATGTGGTTATATTTATGATCCTGAAATTGGGGATCCTGATAGTGGTATCGCTCCTGGTACTTCGTTTGAGGATATTCCGGATGATTGGGTTTGTCCTGATTGCGGAGTTACTAAAAGCGACTTCACACTGATTGAAGAAGATTAGTAGCGCTATATTGTAGGTAGCCTTTCACTAACGAGAGGTTACCTATAATGTTTAGCTCGATATTATTAAAATAACTTTCCTTTGAATTATCCAATATACTTAATTTAACATGCTCAACTGTCTCTATAAATAGCGAGAAGATCAAAAGACGAGGATGCTAATTTCCAGATTCCCAATCCTAGCCTGCTGGCCAATAGCTCTGATATTGCTTGTTCTGTTTACTTTACCGAAGCTATTTTATATATACACATGGGATGAGCCTGTTGCTTATCAACATATCTTGGATGCATTAGTGATCGGGATGCGATTTGATATAAGATGGATCACTATTTCAATAGGATTCTTATGGATAATCATCAAATTATCGCGTTATATATTGCCTAACAATCTATTAAGACATCTTGCCGCGCTACTTGGAACAGTGATTTTTACAATTATTCTCTTCTTTGTGATATTTGATCTAGGATACTTTACTTATACTAATGACCGATTAAATGCATACATCCTAACTTTAGCATTAGAAGAAGAAGCATTACTATTTGTATGGCAAAGCTATTCAGTAATACTGATTGCATTGTTAGTTATGGTAGTTGCTGCAATATCGTATCTATTTTTCTACTGGTGGTCATCTCGTTATGAATATGCAATTTTAAATAAAAGTTCAAGCTGGGTATGGGCATCAAGTAGCTTTATACTCTTATTTTCACTATTTGTAATATTAACATTTGGAAGAATCGCTCAATACCCATTACGCTGGAGTGACCTTGTAACGCAGGATAACTTTACCTATAAAGTTGGGGTCAACCCGATACAAAATTTTGTAGATACTTACAAACATAGAACATTCTCATACAATAAAAAGAAAGCTATCAAAGCATTCCCACTGATGGCAGACTATCTGAAGCTTCCTAAAGTGAATCGTGAAGAGATGAACTTTACTCGAAACATAACTAGCACAGATCAAAAACAAAATTACAATGTTGTAATTATCGTATTAGAATCATTTGCAGGATTTAAATCTAGTGTCGCCAATAACAATCCGGTTGATACCTCCCCTTTCTTGAACAGACTATCT
>JBLYYQ010000009.1:0-6080 GCA_048550035.1 Nitrospinota bacterium | reverse complement strand
GGGCGATACATTTAGAGCTGCTGCTATTGAGCAGTTGGAAGTCTGGGCAGAACGTGTAGGATGTGATTTGATTAAAAATCAACAAGGTTCAGATTCTGCTGCTCTGGTCTTTGACTCAATCGACGCTGCCATTGCAAGAGGAAAAAATATCCTCATTGTTGATACTGCAGGACGGTTGCATAATAAAGGCAATTTGATGAACGAATTGCTGAAAATTAAAAAAATTATTGATAAGAAAGCTAATAATATTGCTAATGAGTCGCTACTTGTTTTAGATGCAACCACCGGACAGAATGGTTTAAATCAAGCAGTCGAATTTAGTGAAAACATTGGTATCACAGGAATCATTTTGACCAAACTTGATGGGGTTGCAAAGGGTGGGGTGCTGTTTAATATTGTCGATAGGTTAAAGCTCCCTATTAAGTATATCGGTGTCGGAGAAGCTATTGAAGATCTGCAACTATTTAACCCATCAGAGTTTGTTGAACAGATTTTTCAATAAACTGAACCGATGAAGAGCAGCAATCTTGAGATAGTTTTTCAGATGGTTAGTTAAACAGTAATCAAAGAGCGAACTCCTTCAATTACTGTTCTAACTAACAAAACCCTAGCAACCTCTTTAAAAATTAACCAGTTACTTTATCAAGTGAAATTTTGAGTTCAGCAGCAATTCCTTTGCCATAAGCAGGATCAGCTTTCAAACAGTGCTTGATGTGGCGAATTTTAACTTCATTTGAAGCATCACCCATGGCTCGTGCCGTATTCTCAAAAAGAACTTTCTGCTGCTGAGGAGTCATCAATTTAAATAGAGCAGCTGGCTGAGAGTAATAGTCGTCATCATCCTTATGGTGATCCCAATTATCAGCAGCTCCATCAAGCTCGAGTGGTGGTTCTTTAAACTCAGGTTGCTCTTGCCATTCGCCAGAACTGTTAGGCTCATACCCTATAGTTTTCCCATGATTATCATCTACTCGCATCTGTCCGTCACGATGGAATGCATGCATAGGACATCTGGCTTTGTTGACCGGTATTAGGTGATGGTTCACCCCTAGTCGATATCGCTGAGCGTCACCATATGAAAATAGCCGACCCTGTAACATTTTGTCAGGAGAGAAACCGATACCTGGAACAACATTAGCCGGATTAAACGCAGCCTGCTCAACTTCGGCAAAATAGTTCTCTGGATTCTTATTTAGCTCCAGCAGACCGACTTCAATAAGTGGATACTCTTTATGTGGCCAGACTTTTGTCAGATCAAACGGATTAAATGGAAATTTAGCAGCATCTTTTTCTGGCACTACCTGAATCTTTACTCTCCACTTTGGAAACTCACCTTGCTCAATACTATCAAACAGATCCCGCTGGTGGCTCTCACGGCATTTCCCGATAATCGCTTCAGCTTCAGCATCGGTTAGATTTTCAATCCCTTGCTCAGTTTTTAAATGGAACTTGACCCAGAACCGTTCATTTTTTTCATTAATCATACTGAAAGTATGACTCCCAAAACCATCCATATGTCTGTACGAGCGAGGAATTCCCCGATCACTCATAGTAATAGTTACCTGATGCAGTGCTTCAGGTAGACTAGTCCAAAAATCCCAGTTACTGTGTGGGTTACGAACATTTGTTTTAGGATCACGCTTAACTGCGTGGTTTAAGTCTGGGAATTTTAGTGGATCTTTTAAAAAAAAGACCGGCGTATTGTTGCCAACCAGATCCCAGTTTCCTTCCTCAGTGTAGAATTTGATCGCAAAACCTCTAATATCACGCTCAGCATCTGCTGCACCCCGTTCACCGGCAACCGTGGAAAAGCGGACGAACAGTTCTGTTTTCTTTCCAACTTCGGAGAAGATCTTTGCACGAGTATACTTTGTGATGTCAGAAGTTACTGTGAAAAGACCATGAGCACCAGATCCTTTCGCATGCATCCGCCGCTCAGGAATTACTTCCCGATCAAAATGTGCAAGTTTCTCTAAAAACCAGACATCCTGTAGCAGTTGCGGACCGCGTGGTCCTGCTGTCTTCACATTTTGATTATCGCTAATTGGGATGCCAACATTATTAGTCAGTTTCTTAGTCATATTTAGTTCTCCTTATCTGTGAGTGTTGTTGGTCGTCAGAGCAATCTCTCAAACGGTCTGATCTGCTTATTTTTTGGAAGATCTCAAGGCACTGATAAGCCAATTTTTAAAACCTGCTCGCTTACTATTTTATTGAGATGGGCAAACAGTTTATGAATAATCATACCACATAAACTAAATATTATGTCAAATAATTGCGCAAACTGGTTTTGAACATTCTCCTATTCAAGCAACTTCCTAAATAAGTAAGTTCCAAAAGAGGGATGGGACTCTTAACCTTATTTAGTAGAGAAAAAATTAAGGGAGATAACTCTTTTCTAACTGCAGCATCCTTTTCTTGAGCCGAGTTCCAAAAGCAGATTGAGCAGTAAATCCGCCGACTGCTCCGTCTGATCTAATCACACGATGACAAGGTATAATCAATGGAATTTTATTTTGCGCCATAATATGTCCTATTGTCACTGGCTTAACATCTAAGCCAACCATCATCGCTAACGCTTTATATGTGACTGTTTTACCAAATTCGATCGAACGTAACTTCCTATATACTGACTGGGTAAACGGAGGGTATTGATTCATCAGAATCTTGTACTTATTGAACGATACTCTTTTGCCCTCAAAGTAATCAGCAATATCGCGTGCAAGTTCTTGCTGATTACTATCTACAACTATCTTTGGCTTAGCGCCAACCGCCGCTGCGCTTATCGCCTTTTTACTATTCGGTAACCATAACCTGCAGATATAGCTACCTTGATACTCAACACCGATAAATCCAAATCGAGAATTGACAAATAAAATTTCTCGCTTAGTTTTTATGCTTAATTCCTCTCTTTTCCACCTCGTCAATGATTGCTTGAAATTGGGCGACATTAAGAGCACCGTAAGTTTTCACTCCATTGATGAAAAAGGTTGGGGTACCACCTACCTTAATTGTCGATCCTAGTTTTAAATCATCAGTAATTATTTTATCAAAGGCAGGATTAGTTAAATCTTTATTAAATTTACGAAGATTAAGTTTCAAATCTTTTGCATACTCTTTAAATATTTTTATACTGGCTTCTTCATCACCTCCTACCCACTCTTGCTGTGATAAAAGTAGTTTGTCATGATATTCCCAAAACTTACCTTGCCGTTTTGCAGCATAACTTGCCTTTGCAGCTATGAAAGCTTTCTTATGAAATGTAAGTGGAAAGTGTTTAAAAACCAGTCGAACTTTACTTTTGTTTCTTGCATAGATTTCCTTTATTATCGGAAGAGATTTCCCACAATATGGACATTGGAAATCAGAAAACTCTACAATAGTAATTGGCGCATTCTTCGATCCGAGCTGCGGGGAATCTCCAACATCAATTGCGACAGGGTTAGCGAAACTATCTTTAAGTGCTTTTGTAGTTGCAGCATCTTTTTGTTCCTTCTGATATGTACGCAACGATTCAAGTATAACATTAGGGTTCTCCTTAATGTACTTCTCAATCAAAGCATTCGTTTCGGCTTTATTGAGTGCGCTTGCGTTTGTGCTCCAGACTAATGAAGCTACAATAATAGGTATAATAAACTTTATAACTTTTTTCATTTTTCTCCAATATATATATCTTAATTTAACTTATACAAAATAGCCTATAAAGCATCTCCTCTTACAAAGAGGTAGCTGTTGCAGGCTAACATTAAAAAAAAGAAAAAACAATTTTCTTCTCACCTATTCATACTTCCTAATTCAAAAATCATACCAGATCATACAGATAATTAGTAAGGGTATTTGCGTGGCAGTCTGACTGACATAGAATAGAGTTTGTCACCATCCACATCTCTCTCAAGTTTGCCACCTAATGCATTAAGTGCCATCGTACAAAAATCTATTGTAACTGTCTCAATTTCACTCTGGTCTAACTTAAAGGCAGAATCGCTCATTAATGCTTCATTGATAGCATCAAGATCATCGGCATTTTCATCGTATAACCTATTAGGAGTAAATTCGATAAAGATAGTATCTACCTCATTTTGCAAAGCGATAGTTATACTCCCTAACTCCTTACTACAGATAGTAGTATAAAATAGGAGACTCAGTAATATATGACTCATTATCTCTGGATCGGACTCTATAATAAAATTTCCTTCTGCAACAGATAGAGCTATTTTGTTATTGTCGATCTGATTGATATCTTTCGAATCTTCTAACACTTTTTCAAGGAGCACTCGAAGATCAAAATTCGATTTATTAACCTTAATCCCTTTTTCTTGTACAGATGCGATCTCAAGAATATTATCTATCATTTTTGTCACTCCACGCAATGATGTTAGTGCGTTACTAGTTAGCTCTTTCCCTATTGCATTATCAATGAATTGAGTCGCCATTTTTACCTTCCCTCTAATGCCAAGTGTCGGTAGTTTTAAATTATTTACTGCCATAAGTAATATCGATTCTTTCAATGCCTTCTCGCGACCGATGTTCCGATTAGTAATCTTTAATAAATCTCGCTCGTGTCTTGCTTTTGCACCCATGAATGAACTTACAATAACACCTGTAAATAATGTTAGAATCGATTCTTCTTGCTCGACGAACTGCCTTAAGTCATGTTTTCCTTCGATATTCAATATACCAATGACTGATGACTCATAACGGACCGGAAGAGTGATCAGTACACTTTTCTTATCGCTCCGATCTGAGCGTTCTACGACAACAATCCTATTTTCCTTAATCGCGCTTGCAAAGAGCGAGCTTTCGGATAATGAAATTGTATCGCCTATCAGCTCATTACTCGTTGCTGCCCATGTCGATAATTGATTATGATCTTCAATTAACATTATTGAGCCTCGACTTGCTTGAAATAGAGTTAGCGTTGTATCTAAATAGCGTTGCAGCAGAGCCCTGAAACTCTGATCGCTTTGCAAACTATTCTTTTCTAGGAAACTAAACATCGCTGTCTGAACAGAAATTTTTTGGGCTAGCTCATCAGAACAGTTTGTCAGAACCTGTTTCTCATTCTCTTCACCATCAGCAGTGACCTTCTGCTCATTTATTGCTAGCAAGAGTAAGTCTAGTGCGCTTAGTAGATACGATCGTTGAATGGAAAAAACTTTCTGATGAAATTTAAACTTATTACGAACTGCTAATATCTTCTTAGGACTACTTCCTAATAATATCAGCATCATGTTTGGCAATTTCTCTAAAAATGGTGAGAATAGATCAAGTTCCGTCTCATCTTTTTTATCAACTGAAATAATGGCGACTCTAAAATTATCTTTTCTTATCTTATCGAGTGCGTTGCTTAAGATTGGTTGATAATGGACATCCCAGCCCAAATTTTCAAAAAAGAGAGACAATCGTAAATCAGTGATTACCTCGCCTGTTGATATAAATGCAGTTATCTTATGATTTGATTCCATTAACTTCTTTGTTAATAGTTAAATTTTATCTATTATATATATATGTCACTAACACTTTTTTTTGTACGCCACGGTGAAACTTTTGCTAATTCTATCAATATAGTTCAGGGTAGATTTGATTCTAAACTAACTCAAAAAGGGATCTTGCATAGTAAATCTATTGCTGACAAACTCTCCAATATCTCGATAGATCATATTTTTACAAGTAGCAGTCAACGAACAATTAACTCTGCAGGTATAATTCAAAATAGGAAAAAATTATCAGCTAATATTCTTAAGCAGAGTGAACTGTTGCTAGAAATTGATTTTGGACTATTTTCTAAATTACCTAAAACGGTATTATTACCGATTGTACAGTATTATAAAAAGTTCGATACCTTACCATACCCAAAAGGGGAGTCAGGTCATGATTTAACTATCCGTGTCACAAATTTTTTAGATTTACTTCTCAAAAAATATTCACCAAATTCGAATATTTTAATTATTACTCACTATGGAGTATTAGATACTTTAAGAACTATTCTGAAACTCAATCTGTTTGATTCATCAAAAATTTTTCAACTCAACTTTGAACAGAGTATTTTACACGATTATAGATTATTCTAGCAGGGATGC
>JBLYYQ010000008.1:0-5185 GCA_048550035.1 Nitrospinota bacterium | reverse complement strand
TGAAAACAATACTTGGTTCGTTATAGGGCTAGCTATCGTGAGCATTGCTATCTTATTTGTAATGGTTTGGCTTTACACTAGGATTGCAAAAGAGGATGTCTATGCTAGAGCAGGGTTGATACTAATCATTGCTGGAGCCTTAGGTAACCTAATAAGTAGACTAAGCTATGGGTATGTAGTAGATATGTTCTCATTTTACATCAATGGCTACAGCTGGCCTGCATTCAATATAGCAGATGCATCTATATCAATAGGTGCAACCCTGATAATTTTGACATTAATTTTTTTCACAGACCGAGAAAAAAATATATTCTCGTAGATTAGCACTTTAGATGTTATTTTAAGAAAAGTGTTAGTAAGCTATGAATAGTAATATTAATGCAAGCTTAAGTAGCATTGCCAACGAGCTTGCAAAGTGTACAAAATGTGCTGCCTGCCATGCAAGCTGCCCAACATATGAAATATCACTCAAAGAATCACTCTCTGCACGTGGTAAAATCCGACTAGCAGAAGCAGTATTAAATGAGAATTTAACTCTGACCAATAGAATAGCAAATGACTTTGGTCAATGTTTATCATGCATGACATGTGAGACATCTTGCCCTGCCAATCTGCAGACAATGGTAATCTTCGATGCGATGCGTCGTACTATCTTCGAAACTAATAGACCATGGATAGCAAGATTCACATATAAATATATCCTTCCCTATCCTGCTAGGTTAAATATTTTAGCAAAAATAACAGGTCTGTTAGTTGTCATCTACAATATCATCCCAAATCTTTTTACCCCACTACTCCCATTTGCAGCAAACAGTATGAAACGAAAGTTGCCTGATTTATTACAATCTAATTTACGGCAACAGTTGCCACTGATTTCAAAATCCAAAGTCGAACCAGCCAAAGGACGAATCTTATATTTTTCAGGTTGTATGACAGATCTTGCCTTTTCAACAATAGGTAAAGGTGTTGTAGAGGTTTTAAATCAAGTGGGATTTGATGTTATTTTTCCTAGTCAGCAGGTATGCTGTGGAGCTCCGCCATATTTTGATGGTGCTAGCAACGAAGCAAAAGTAGTTGCAAAAATGAATCTAGAAATGTTTGCAAAATTAAAGTTTGATTCTATTGTCTGTTCATGCGCAACATGTGCATCAGTATTAAAAGAGATCTACCCTAAGTTACTACCTGATGATGAATTAGCAAAAAGTATCAGCCAAAAAGTTTTTGATTTTCAACAGGTAGTATTCGAGCAAAAAACAGCAACACTATTTAGCAAAGTAGCAATGGGTCAGAAAAAAATTAGAGTCACCTATCACGATCCTTGTCATCTAAAACGTGGGATTAAACTGTATGATGCACCAAGAAAATTATTAAAAAGTATCCCTGCCATAGAGTTTGTTGAGATGGAATCTGCTGATGCATGTTGTGGTGGAGCTGGAACATTCTCATTGAACCATTACGATATGGCAATGAAGCAAGGTGAAAAAAAAGCGAAATGGATCAATGAATCGAAGGTGGATATTGTCGTTACAGAATGTCCTTCATGTCAATTACAACTTGGGGACTCCATCAACCGTTGTATCGGAAGTGATGGTCCGATTGTCTTGAGCGCGGCAGAGCTGTTAACTCAGGTTTCTTTTCTAGATGATGCTTCGCCTACAAATGAGAGGCCTAACTGAACTAATAGTTCAATCGTCAAGGTGACTATTGCAAGAATTATGAATAACTGAAATCGCTCCTTATATTCGATAACCTCAACTGACATGAATTTGGATCGCTCAAGCTTTGCTATCTGCTTCGTTAGTTTTCCAATGTTCATAGCTTTATTGTCTGCTAAAAATGCCTGACCAGAGGTCTTGGTCGATAGATGAATTAAGCTTTTCATATCTAAACGTGAGATCACTTTTCGACCACGAAGATCAACTATATATCTAGGCTCCTTATCAGTATAGTCAATGCCCGGAATATAGGCCCCTTCTGTAGAACCAATCCCTAAAGTGAAAATTTGTATATTATGACTCTTTGCTAACTTGATCGAATCATTAATACTGCCTGACAAATCTTCTCCATCTGAAAATAGTAAAATAATTTTTGTTTTTGATTTAGAATTTTCAAGTAATTCAACCGAACTTTTTATAGCAGAGTAAATATTAGTTCCTTGTTCATTAATATCCCCGACACTGGCTGCCGCTATAAATGATTTTAGTGCCATCGTATCAGCTGTCAGTGGACATTCGATTACTGCTTTATCAGCAAATAATACAAATCCAAATCTATTACCTCCTAACTCATTTAACAATAAATTCATCTCTTCTTTGGCCCGTAAAAATCTGTTGGGATGAATATCTTGGCTACGCATACTATTAGAACTATCAAGGGCTAAAACTATATCGATACCCTCGCTTGTTGCCTCTGTCTTGATTACTCCATACTGAACTCTAGCAAGAGCAATACTGATAATAGAAATTGTGATCGCAATCAGAAATAGCCCTAATGCTTTTGATGCTATATAGTTAGGTCGAATTAACTGATGTAATAACTCTGGCGTAAACTTAGATTCCAAACTCAGAATCAGACGCCTAAATGTATGCCAGATTAATAGTGCAATGAGAGGTGTCAATATTGCCACCCACAGCCAATTTATATTATGAAATTTCATGGGAATACCCGCAATATTGTATAAGGTAGAATAAGAACAGCTATCAACAAAATAAGTGCTCCATATAAAAAATAGTGGAAGTACTCTTCATGTTTAGTATAAACCTTGACTTTGAGCTCATGTTTTTCAAGTTGGTCAATTTTATCGTAAACATCTCTTAGCTCTTCTAAGTTTATTGCTGTATAAAATTCTCCATCAGTTGTTTTGGCAATACTACTTAGAAGCTTTGCATCAAACCCACTCTCTAATGCGAGCTTAGTTTTTTCAGCTGGCTTACCAAGGGCAATGCTATAAATTTTGATCCCGAATTTTTTTGCAATCTTCGCAGCTGTAAGAGGTGCAATATTTCCTGCATTATTGGCACCATCGGTCAGTAATATAATTATCTTACTTTTAGAATCTAATTCTTTCAATAGATTCACACCTGAAAGTAGTGCCACTCCAATAGCGGTACCATCACCAACAAAACCAACGTATGTCCGATCTAAAAATTGAGATAGAATGTTGTAGTCGAATGTTAAAGGAGTTAACAGATAGCTGCTATGTGCGAACACTACCAAGGCTATTTTGTCATTCACCCGCTTCTGAATAAAATCTTTAATAATACTTTTCGCTGCTAAAAATCGACTCGGGCTGATATCGTCCATCTTCATTGATGGTGAAAGATCTAACACGATTACTATATCAATTCCACTTAGGGGTACTTCCTCTTGAGTTGTAAATGTCTGGGGACGCGCTAGCCCTAAGATCAAAAGGAGTAATGCAGCTAACTTGAAAATGATAGGGTAGACTACCTTCAGAGTCGCTAGGATATTTCGTGAACCTTTCACTCTATAAATAGCAATTGATGAAATTTTCATCCTGTTCAGTCGATAACATGTGAGATAGAGTACTGCTAGCAATGATGGTACTAGCAACCAGAGCAGATAAATTTTGTCACTAAATATCATTATCACCTTCTGGCTCTGTTGAGTCCGTTGCAAAAGAGAGAGCAATCTCCATCAGTTCATCTGCCTCTTTGGAAGTAGAATAGTGATCACGCATGAAAATCTTACGATCAGAGCGTCTTACAATTTCAACAAGTTTATCTGCCATACTAGCAGTTCCTGGAAAATTATCCTTATCGGCTATTAATTCATTTAATGTCTTCTCTTGAGCCAAATAGCCGTACTGAAGTTTGGCATGTTCTCTTGTTATTTTCGATAGTTCTAAATAGAATAACTTATACTCTCCTTCCCTTATTAAATTTCTCCTACCTAGCATCTTTAGTTTTGCGACTGTCAATCTACTAGAATCGCTCTCTTGATCAATGGGAAGTTCCTCTTTGCTATTTTCTGCTTGTAACGCATTCTGATGTCGTCTCTTTAGATATGAGAAAATCAGCCAACCTGAAATGAGGAGGAGGAGTATAGCAATGAGATAATCTAACACTCGATTATAACTAAATTCGATCTGCTCTTGTGAAGGATCAAAGCGAACCTCGCCTAGTAAAGATTCTGTTGCTATATTTGAAGTAACTTCTAGGTTGAGAGAATCTGTTTTACCTTCCCTACTCTGACCAGTAGCATCTACGTAGCTATACTCTATAGGACCTACCTCCCAACCTCCCTTCTTGTAAAAGAATAACTCAAGATTAAAGATGTCGCGATTGTCGATTTTGCTATAGGTGTGGGTTAGAAGATGGTAGTCATTAGTAGTAACCTCTGCTAAATTCAACTTTAATCTTAGTGACAAAATTTTAATGTTAGATTCTCTAAGAGTGGCCTCTCTTGAAATTGTAGCGGTATATAGATTGCCAAACTTCACTTTTGGCTTAGTGGTTATTTTCCAATCGAGCTCTGACTCGCCTGCATTAATATCAGTCAAGAAAATGATAAAGCTAGCAAGCATTAAGCAAAAGAGTCTGCTGATCATCTGATATGCCTTAACCCCCTTTTACTTTTAAAAAATGTGACCAGTGGTTCTATTAAATCATCACTACTATTTATCACGATATGATCGACATTGTTTTTCATGAAGAGTCTATTTAATCTCTCCTCTTTGGCTCGATGGTTAGACTGGTAGACTTTCCTAGCTTTTCGGTTAGAATATCTTGCTATTAGGGTTTTATTCTCTTCTATATCTCTTAAGATCATATCGGATCTTATTTGAAAATCGCTCTCAATCGGATCCACAATTCTAATGGCAATAACTTTATGTTTCCTGCAACTTATAGCTAGTTGTTGCTCAAAGTTCGGGTCAAGAAAGTCAGAGAGAATGAAAATTATTGATCGTTTCTTTTTTATATTATCCAGAAATTGTAATGCATTCCCAATATTGGTTTTTGAATTTTCATGCTTGCTCTTGAGAATGAGATCAATAATGCGGCTAACATTATTTCTTCTTTTAGTATGTGCAATATAGCTACCTAAAGTATCAGTGAAGCTTAGAAATGAAACTTTATCGTTATTCTTTATAGCCGAGAAAGCAAGCATCGCACTAATCTTTGCTGCGGCATCTATCTTAAACATTCTCTTGCTTCCAAATTGG
>JBLYYQ010000007.1:0-3555 GCA_048550035.1 Nitrospinota bacterium | reverse complement strand
ATAAGGAAGCGTTTTCAAAAGATGAAGCACTGAGCCTTATTTTAGATGGGAGAGGTACAGCATTTGATCCTGATGTGGTAGATGCTTTTATTGAAACCCATGATGAGTTTGTAGCTATTGTTGACAAACATCAGAGTGTCGGTAATGAAAGCTTAATTGGCGGACCTAATGAGTCATTAAACCTTAACCCAGGATCTGCCTAAATTAGAGATGTATCTATATTTACTTCAATCCCAAGTAAGTATAGGTACCCCTTTGAATTCAAAATTAAAGTTCGGATAAGCAAATCTCTGAGATAAACTATGAAGTTAGAAAAAGTAGCAATAACTAAAAATTGTAAGTCATTGATTATAAGTGGTGTAGCAAAGTCAATTTATGCTAACATCCAAGTAAAATATAATTTAGTTTGTAATATTCATTTACTGTTAGCAAAATTGTGAATAATTTAATTATAACAACTTTATTAAGTTTATTTTGTTATAATCCAGATTTTTATTAAATCTATATAGAGGAGTTTTTGCGTATTCATGGATTACAAAACAACCTTACAGCTGCCTAAAACAGAGTTTGCGATGAAGGCTAATCTTCCGCTCAAAGAGGTAGAGATATTAGCAAAGTGGACTAAGATGGATCTTTATGAAAACATTCGTCATGCAAAAAAGGGTAAGGAATTATATATACTGCACGATGGACCACCATACGCCAACGGTCATATCCATGCAGGGACTGCGTTAAATAAGATTCTAAAAGATATAGTAGTAAAATCTAAAACTATGCTCGGCTTTGATGTCCCATTTGTTCCGGGCTGGGATTGTCATGGACTCCCAATTGAGTTAAATGTCGATAAAGAACTTGGTTCAAAGAAACGTGAAATATCAACAATCGAATTTAGAAAGCTATGTCGCGAATATGCAGAGCGGTTTGTAGATTCACATAGAGAGGAGTTTAAACGTCTTGGTGTTTTTGCCGATTGGGACAATCCCTATCTTACAATTAGCAAAGAGTATGAGATCGGAATATTAAAAGTACTTGCCAAATTTGTTGAGCAAGGATTAGTTGTTAAAGGGAATAAGCCTGTTCATTGGTGTCCATCGTGTGTTACTGCCTTGGCAGAAGCTGAAGTAGAGCATAAAGAGAAAAAATCGCCATCAATTTTTGTCAAGTTTAAGTTGACCAGTCAAGCAGCAGAGAAGTTAGCACTAACAGGAGATATCTATACATTGATATGGACCACGACGCCATGGACATTGCCTGCCAATCGTGCAATATGTTTTAATTCCAACTTTGACTATAGCGCCTACAAGGTTAATGGCGAGATCTTAATTCTAGCCACCGAGTTAGCCGAAAAGGTATTTGATCTAGTTGGGATTGATAACTATCAAATAGTAAAATCCTTTAAAGGTTCAGAATTTGAAAATTTGGAAGCATCCCATCCATTTATCGATATGAAATCCAAAATGATTCTAGGAAATCATGTAAGTTTAGAGCAAGGTACAGGGATAGTTCATACCGCGCCAGGTCATGGTGGTGATGATTATATCGTAGGGCGTAAGTACAATCTGGAAGTATATAATCCTGTTAACCGTTACGGCAAGTTCACCAATGAGATTGAACTAGTTGCCAATTTATCGGTTTGGAAGGCAAACGATCGAATCATTGAACTCTTAGAAGAGAATGGTCGCCTGCTTCACAAGAGTAACCTCAACCACTCATATCCTCACTGTTGGCGTTGCCGCAAGCCTTTAATATTTCTAGCAACACCTCAATGGTTTATCTCAATGGATAATAATCAGCTACGTGAAAAAGTGTTAGCTGGTATCAACTCTGTTAACTGGATGCCGTCATGGGGATTAGATAGAATATACTCTATGGTTGAATCACGCCCAGATTGGTGTATATCAAGACAGCGGGTATGGGGAGTGCCGATCCTATCGTTTGACTGTACTAAATGCGATACTACTATTTTTAATAAAGAGAGTGTTGATTATCTAATTTCGATTTTAGAACAAGAGGGTGTCGACCATTGGTTTGAGCTTAGGACAGATCAATTGATGCCAGAAGGTAAGAGTTGTCCAACTTGTGGAGCAGACGAGTTTGTAAAATCGAAAGATATTTTAGATGTTTGGTTTGACTCTGGAGTGTCACATGAAGTAGTACTCCAAAATGACAGTCGGCTTCGTTGGCCTGCAGATCTATATTTAGAAGGTTCAGATCAACACCGAGGTTGGTTTCAAACTTCAATGATCTGCTCAATCGGGACAAGAGGTGAAGCGCCTTACAAAGAGACCTTAACTCATGGCTACGTTGTTGATGGTCGCGGCGAAAAGATGAGTAAATCGATTGGTAATTCTATTCGTCCTCAAGCGATTATAGATCAATATGGAGCTGAAATAGTTAGATTATGGGTCGCAAGCGAAGATTACAAAGAGGATATAAGAATATCAGATGAAATATTAAAGAGACTAGTAGATGCATATCGTAAAATTCGGAACACTATACGCTTTATGCTTGGTAATATTGTAGACTTTGATCCACAAAATCATTATCTCAATGCTGGTGATCGAACTGAAATAGATCGATACTTACTCGGACAGTTAAGGAAGCTATCAAGCAGTGTAGTCAGATCGTACAAGAAACGAGAGTTTCACCTATTTTATCATCGATTTTATAACTTTTGCGTAGTCGATCTCTCCTCCTTTTATCTTGATATTATCAAAGATCGAATCTACACTTATCCTCTCAATAGTAACGAGCGGCGTGCGGCGCAGTCTACAATGTTTGATATCGTAACAGAGATGACAAAACTGATGGCACCTGTCCTATCTTTTACCGCAGAGGAGGTCTGGGAACATCTGCCAAAGAGTGAATTAACAGCTGCAAAGAGTGTTCACTTGACTGAATTTGAAACGATCTCAAAAGATGAACTAGAAGATAGTTTAGGTAAGGAATGGGATCGGCTAATCGTAATTAGAAATGAGGTCTTAAAGGCTTTAGAGTCTGCAAGACAAAAATCTATTATTGGTCATTCGCTAGATGCAAAAGTACGTTTATCGCCATTTGAGAGTGACTATCAACTGTTAGCTAAACGTACAGACTTCTTACCATTTTTATTTATTGTATCGCAAGTTGAATTGGAGCTAGAGCCGTCATTTGCTCCCACATATAAAAGTGAAATCGCACCAGGGCTCACGATAAATATTGAACGAGCTGATGGTGAAAAATGTGCCCGCTGTTGGAACTATACAACCGATATTGGAGTAGACAAGCAGTACCAGGATATATGCGGACGGTGTGCGCAAAATATAACAGAGTAGTAATAACGAAATATTTGAATTGCTAGATATGAAAAAAATTTATGAATACAGAGTATTGTTTGTACTCACTATCATTGTTGCACTAGATCATGTTCTGAAATATGCTATTCATTCAACTTTGATGTTAGGTGAGTCGATAACTGTTATTCCAGGCTTCTTCTCTATTGTGTATGTTAAGAACTACGGTATTGTGTTTGGAATATTTAATGAAAACAATACTTGGTTCGTTATAGGGCTAGCT
>JBLYYQ010000006.1:0-4275 GCA_048550035.1 Nitrospinota bacterium | reverse complement strand
ATTGGCTTGATCATCATCAACATCAAAGCTGTAAGCATCTTTCATCAAAAATTCACGCCCTCGCATTAGCCCAAAGCGTGGCCTAACTTCATCACGGAATTTTGTCTGAATTTGGTATAAGGTTAGCGGAAGATTTTTGTAGCTTTTAAGGTCTCTTCTTAATAGATCAGTGATAACCTCCTCGTGCGTTGGACCATAGCAAAACTGACGGTTATGCCGATCTTTAATCCTTAAGAGCTCCTTACCAAACTGATCCCATCGACCTGACTCTTCCCATAACGAAGCAGGTTGTATCGATGGCAAAAAGAGCTCAATCGCACCTGCTTTATTCATTTCATCTCGAACAATGGCTTCCACTTTACGCAATACTCGAAGACCGATTGGTAAAAAGGAGTATATCCCTGATGCTAGTTTTCGAATAAAACCGCCACGAGTCATTAAAACATGACTAATGTTCTCAGCATCTTGAGGTGCTTCTTTTAAAGTTGGGATGTAAAATTTTGTAACTTGCATCTATCCTATCTATCGCAATGAATTAGAGGAGTAGTTAACCTGCTCAAATTTAAATTTCCTTCATTTTTTATTTATTTAAATAGCTATGATATAACGATTTTCCCAAACTGTAACTTGAATTATCAGTTTAGTTGTGTTAGTATCTTCCAAATTGTAGGGGGAAAAGTACAATATGATTGCAGCAGCACTGCAGATGCAAGCTAAGGTTTGTCCTGATGAAAACCTTGATCGTGCGTTGAAACTGATTGATGATAGTTGCAAAGCAGGTGCTCGATTTGTTTTACTCCCTGAATATTTTGCATGCTATGGTTCATTAATTAAAATGCGTGCCGCTTCCAAAAAATCAGAATCGATATTAAATTCATTACAAGATTGTGCCGTTTTAAAAAATATCTACATCCTTGCAAGTGGACTTCTTTATAGCCAGAAATCGACAAAAAAACTTGTTAACGAATCAATCTTAATTTCGCCAGAAGGGGAAGTTATAGCCAAATATCGAAAACGCAATCTATTTAATGCAAAAGTTAATGGTAGAAAATATGGAGAAAAAGTATGGTTAACTCCTGGCAAAAAATATGTGGTGACAGATGTCGATAAGTGGAAAATAGGGTTATCGACCTGTTTTGATCTTCGTTTTCCACTCCACTATCTGGCATTACGCAAACGAGGAGCTAATATAATAACAGCTGCTAGTGCATTTACTTTCGAAACAGGTAAAGCGCATTGGGAAACGCTTGCGGTCGCTCGTGCGATTGAGACTCAATGCTATGTTATTGCTCCAGCACTAACTGGTGAATCAGAGGGATTACGATGCTACGGTCACTCGTTGATCATTGATCCTTGGGGTAAAATTTTAGCACGTACCAACAATAAAGAGGGGATAATTGTCTCAGAAACTACTTTCGAATCTTTGAAATTAGCTAGAGATACTATTCCTATTGACTATAACTAATTTGGGAGATAATTAATGAATGATGACAAAACAATAGATTCTTTATCAACAGAAAAGCGAATATTCAACCCGCCAGCTGCATTATCAAATAGGGCATGGATAAAAAACATTGATGAATACAAAAAAATGTATAATAGATCTATCTCTGACCCTGATAAATTCTGGAGTGAGATTGCTGAAGATTTTCATTGGTATAAAAAATGGTCCAAAGTTAGTGAGTTTGACTATGTTAATGCAGATATCAAATGGTTTATCGATGGAAAAACTAATATTACCTATAACTGTCTTGACCGCCATTTAGAGTCAAAAGGCGATAAAGTTGCTATCATCTGGGAAGGTGACAATCCGGATGAATCAAAAAATATAACTTATAACGAACTACATGCTAGTGTCAGTAAATTTGCATCAGCACTCAAAGCTCAAGGGATTAAAAAAGGTGACAGGGTAACTATCTATCTTGGAATGATTCCTGAGCTTACGATCACTATGCTAGCTTGTGCTAGAATTGGAGCAGTTCACTCTATTGTGTTTGGCGGATTTTCATCTGATGCACTACGTGATCGTATAATAGATTGCGGATCTAATTGTGTGATAACTGCAGATGGCGCATTTAGAGGCGGCAAAACTATCCCTCTTAAGCCTGCAGTTGATAAAGCTCTTGAAGAGTGCCCATCGGTTGAAAAAGTTTTTATAATTAAACGAACCGGCGATGATGTCACCTTTCAGGAGGGACGCGACATATGGTATGATGATGCGGTCAATAATGTATCTGAGACTTGCGAACCTGAGGTTATGGATGCAGAAGATCCCCTATTTATACTTTATACTTCAGGCTCCACCGGCAAACCTAAGGGAGTATTACATACTACAGGTGGCTATATGGTCTACGCCGCAGTTACGCATAAATATATCTTTGACTATCATGATGAAGATATTTATTGGTGTACTGCTGATATTGGTTGGGTAACTGGACATTCTTATATTGTTTACGGTCCATTAGCAAATGGTGCCACCTCAATCATGTTTGAAGGTGTGCCGACTTATCCTGAACCAGATAGATTCTGGAAAATAGTAGATAAATATAAGGTAAATTCATTTTATACCGCTCCGACTGCGATCAGAGCACTAGCACAAGCTGGAACAAAATGGCCAGCTGGTGCTGATCTATCGAGCTTGAAAATCTTAGGTTCTGTTGGTGAACCTATTAATCCTGAAGCATGGATTTGGTATCATGAAAATGTTGGTCGTGGGAACTGCCCGATTGTAGATACTTGGTGGCAAACAGAAACAGGCGGAATATTAATCACACCATTGCCAGGAGCGATACCGCTCAAGCCAGGCTCTGCTACATTGCCATTCTTTGGAGTGCTCCCAAAAGTTATAAGGCAAGATGGCTCTGAAGCTGCTATTAATGAAGGTGGCTACCTCGTGATTGAGAAAGCGTGGCCTGGTCAAATGCGAACTGTCTATGGTCTTCATGAGCAGTTTAGGATGACTTATTTTTCCCAGTATCCAGGGCTCTACTTCACTGGTGACGGTGCAAGAAAAGATGAAGATGGCTATTACTGGCTTATGGGGAGGGTGGATGATGTTATCAATGTTTCAGGCCATAGAATCGGAACAGCGGAAGTAGAATCTGCACTGGTGGCACATCCAAAAGTAGCTGAAGCTGCCGTTGTCGGTTATCCTCATGATATCAAAGGACAAGGTATCTACGCCTATGTAACCTTAAATGATGGCGAAAATTGGAGTGATGAACTGATTAAACTACTACGCAATCATGTTGGAACTGAGATAGGACCAATTGCTAAGCCAGATGTACTCCAACATGCACCAGGCTTGCCAAAAACCAGATCAGGGAAAATTATGCGGCGGATATTACGAAAGATTGCCGAAAATGAGACCGGTAATCTTGGTGATATCTCTACTTTAGCTGATCCAGGTGTCGTCGAAAATCTTGTTAATGGTTCTATTCATAACGCCAAGTAGTATACAAACAGCCCTCTTTGCTTAGCTTTAAGTAAAGAGGGTTTTTTTAACTAGCAAAACTCTCGATATCCTTATCAATCCTTGAAGATATATAATTAGCTTCAAGATCTGCTGATATGTAGGCTAATGCAAAGTTTAATAGTGCTAACACTCTATTGACTCAATCAGGCAGGAGCTAACTGATAGGCATTTTCAATTTCAAAGAAAATCAGCTCTATTGCTAGAGCATTACGAACTTTTAAATGAGCTTTGGGCAGATGAGATTCAGATTGACCAGCGATTAAGGAGTCTCAGATTCGTTAGGTAGGTAGAATGAAAATCATCAAAAGTAAAGAGGGTTTTCTTAAACTAGCAAAACTCTCGCCATCTTTATCAATCCTTGAAGATATATAATTAGCTGCAAGATCTGCTGATATGTAAGCTAATGCAGAGTTTAACAGTACTAACACTCTATTGACTCAATCAGGCAGGAGCTAACGATAGGCATTTTCAATTTCAAAGAAAATTAGCTCTATTGCTAGAGCCTCACGGAGTTTTAAATGAGATTCGGGCAGATGAGCTGCAGATTGACCAGCGATTAAGGAGTCTCAGGTTCGTTAGGCAGATAGAATGAAAATCATCAAAAGTAAATCGGAAGGAATAAAAAAAAAGCCCAAAGCATAATGCCTTGGGCTTAATGTGAGGCAATAAATTAAGCTACATTAGAATTTAACTTGAAAGTTCAATCGCAATGTAGTTGCATCTTCTTTGTCGAGTACCTCATCATATGCAATAGATGAATATTCAACCTGAGTCTTGAATGCATTACCGACATAGTAGTT
>JBLYYQ010000005.1:0-5054 GCA_048550035.1 Nitrospinota bacterium | reverse complement strand
CCAGGCCGGTCAGCCCGGAAAAATATCGGTCGCGACCAACATGGCCGGCCGTGGCACCGATATCCGCCTCGCGCCCGGAATCGCTGAACGCGGCGGGGTTATAGATTCAAAGCTCCCTGATTATTTAGTTGCTGTTGTTGGTGGCGGCTCTAATGCGTTAGGACTATTTCACCCATTTTACGAAGAGAATGATGTAAAAATGATTGGAGTTGAAGCGGCCGGTAAAGGATTGGAAAGCAACGAACATTCAGCATCAATCACTTATGGGAAAATTGGTGTACTTCATGGATCAAAAAGTTATGTGATGACTGACGATAACGGACAAGTGATGGAAACACACTCTATCGCAGCAGGGCTAGACTATCCAGGGGTCGGCCCTGAACATGCGTGGTATAAAGATAGTAATCGTGCCGAATATGTTACTATTGATGATAATGAAGCATTGTCCGCCTTCAAACTTTTAACCGTGTTAGAGGGGATTATACCGGCATTAGAATCTGCCCATGCTATTGCACATGTTGTCAAACTTGCCAAACAGCTAAAGAGAGATCAATCGATAGTTGTATCGCTTTCAGGTCGTGGCGATAAGGATGTTGAAACTGTGCTGGCTCATTTTAACAAATAGAGGATTGAGCGAGTTGTGGATAAATTAAAGTCAACTTTTACAAAGTTAAAATCTAACGCCAAGAAAGGGCTCGTACTATTCTTACCTCTTGGTTATCCTGACCTTGAAACATCATTAACATTGATGAAGGTTGCTTTTGATAACGGTGTTGACATTTTGGAAATCGGGGTTCCTTTTTCTGATTCAGTCTCAGATGGTATTCCTATTCGAAATGCATTTCAAGCGGCGATTGACAACGGCACAACTACAGCTGATTCATTCAATATTACCAAGCAACTCTCTAACTATAGCGACAATCCGATACTCTTTATGCTATCGATTAATCTAATTTTCAGCTTTGGGATAGATAAGTTTGTTAAGCATACTAGCGACTCAAGAGCAAGTGGTATAATAGTTCCTGATCTACCAGTTGAAGAGTATGGTGAGATGGGCGACTTGCTAGATAAATATAATCTTGCTTCAATACTTCTTGTAGCACCGAGTAGTTCGACAGAGAGAATAGAGAAGATCGTAGCGCGAACAACAGGCTTTATTTACTATATCAACTCACTTGGAGTCACAGGTGGTCAAAACCTTGATATTGACGATATCAGCCATAATATAGAGCGGATCCGAATGATTACTTCAAAATCTGTCTATGCAGGGTTTGGTATCAAGAGTGATACGGATGCTGCCAAGATTGGATCAATTGCCGATGGGGTAATAATAGGAAGTGAAGCAATTAGGGTCATTGATAATGCCATAGCAACCGGTGAAAATATCTCAACAAAGCTTGCTAACTATATCCGCTTGATGCGAAAAGCTCTTGATGGGTGAACTCATCTTAGATGGTTCTACATATCAGTTTATAATATTATTTGCGATTATTCTACCAGCTGCATTTTTACATGGATTGGTAGGATTTGGATTTGGGTTAATAGTTATTCCACTTGCCTCACTAATGTTCCCAATCGAGGTGATGGTTCCATTTGTTACACTAATTGGATTTGCTTTAAACTTCGGGCTCATACTAAAGCTACCGTCAAAACCAAAGAGTCCTGAAGTCTATTACTTGCTGGCAGGCTCACTTATAGGTACCATTCCAGGTGTCATATTTTTAAAGATAGTTGAACCTTTATATGCCAAGATTTTAATTGCATTAGTCTTAATCAGCTACAGTTTATACTCACTATTTGCAAGAAAGCGTATCTTGATTCAGCTCCCAGCACCACTTGGAACAGTGGCAGGGATGGTCGGTGCATTCTTGGGATCTGGGATGGCAGCAAGTGGTCCGCCAATAATAATTTTTACTACTATTCAACCTTGGCTCAAAAATCAAATTAAAGCAACTAATACAATGTATCTCTTTTGCACAGGATTCTTATCAGTTGCCTCCCATGTCGGAGCTGGACTAACGACAGAAGATGTTTTAATAAAATTTGCGATTATTGGACCTATTGCACTGTTTGCATCATGGGTTGGATCGTGTTATTTTGACAAAATTGATCATGAGTTGTTTGGGAAAATAGCATTTTCAGTATTACTCGCTATTGGCTTGATCCTATTGACTGTATCAGTTACAACATTGTTAGTACTTTTGCTATAGCACCACTTTAATAGAAGAGCCTAGTAATCGTTTGCTTTCATAGCCTACGATTAATAAATCTACTGACGATACCAATACAATTAGCACCTCGGCTACTAATATCTAAAAGAGAACGGAGACCAACGCAAGACTAAGCCAGGGGACATACGTTATAACTAGTAATGCTAGAATTAGAACCCCCATCCAGGGGAGGGCAGCTCGAGTGACAGCACCAAGACTCATTCCAGTCAACCCTGCTGCAACATAGAGATTTAACCCGACAGGGGGAGTTATCATTCCAACTTCCATATTAGTAGTCATGATTATTCCAAGATGGATAGGATCAATCCCAAGCTCAAGTGCAATAGGGTGAAAGAGTGGCGCCAATATTAATAGAACAGATGATGGCTCCATAAAATCACCTGCAAACCAGAGTACTGTGTTGACTATCAATAAAAATGTCCATGGACTAGGATCAAGTTCAAGTACCATCTCCGTCATGGTTTGAGGAATTCTAGCTTCTGTTAAAGTATGCGCAAATACTATCGCACACGCTATTATAAAGAGTAAAACTGATGTCATCTTAGCAGATTCAAGGAAGACCTTTGGAACTTCTTTAAATGTCATGTCGCGATGAATGAAAAGTGCTATTGCTGCTGAGTAAACAGCCGCAACCGATGCTGCTTCCGTTGGTGTGAATACTCCAGCATAGATCCCTCCAACAACAATTATAATCAATAAGAGTCCCCAAAATGCACGTCTAAATGTGTGCCATATGTTGAGAAATCCTCCCCATTCTTCATGAGGCATTTTCTTCTTTTTTGCCGCAATCCATGTTGCAGTCATTAAAAATAGACCCATCATAATGCCAGGAAGTATTCCGGCGATAAACATCTTACCTACCGATTCTTCAACTGCATCTGCATAGACTATCATCGGAATCGAAGGGGGAATCAAAATTCCCATACTACCACTTGTTGCAATTACCCCGACTGCAAAGCGTTTGTCATAACCGGCGGCAATCATACCTGGAATCATAATCGAACCTATCCCGACTACTGTTGCAGGTGATGAACCAGAAATCGCTGCAAAAAGCATACATGATAATACGCCAGCCATTGCTAGACCACCAGTCATCCAACCAACGGTTGCTCTTGCAAATTCTACCAAACGTTTTGAGACTCCACCTGTTGTTAGAAAATGGGATGATAATATGAAGAAGGGGATTGCTAACAATGTGGTATGCTCCATCGTACTGAATATTTTTTGAGCTACTACTATTGTAGAATCATCAGTAAAAATGGCTATGAATAATAGGCTAGAGAGCCCTAGGCTTACTGCAATCGGAACTCCTAAAAGAAGCAGGACAAATAATGTGGCAAATAAAATCGTAACTAATAGTAATACACTCATAAGTTGACCCTTATAAACATATATCAGCTTTAGTTTTTTGCTACTATATCGGACTCAGCTGATGTTAATTTTAGTATTTTACCTTGCCAAATATTGATTCCTATCTGTATCAGATGTAATATCATTAATCCAAATCCGATTGGAATTGCGAGATATGGAATCCATTGAGGGATTCTAAGATCAAGCGTTAAGTCACCCCATGAATAAATTTTAACCGTATAGATTAGTGATAAGATAAAGACTGAGGCTACAAATAGAAATGTTAATCCAAATGCAATAGATAATAACCACTTCTGATATCGTGGCGGAAACTTCTCAACGAATATACTTAAGCCTAGATGCGCTCCTACGCGGATCCCATACGCTGCCCCAACTAGAACTACCCATGCAAATAAATACTGAACCGACTCTAGTGCCCAAGTAAATCCAGTATTGAATGCATAACGAGCTACAACATTTGCAAACATAATGATCGTAGCTAAAGCAAATCCGAACACCACAAAGATTTGCTCTAGCTTAACAAGATAATGATCTAACGCTTTCACTCTAGTCTGCTAATTGGCTGCTTTCTTGTCCTTCATCATCTTCTTCTCATCCATCATCTTCTTGTCCTTCATCACCTTGCCGCCAGATGCGATAACGGCTTTAGCTTCCTTGAGTATTTTAACTCCAATATCCTTTTTGAACTGTTTTTCAACAGATGCGGTAGCTTTTTTCCATAGCTCCCTATTTTTGGCATCAAGCTCAACAATTTTCGCTTTCTTAGCTGCAGTGATTTTCGCAATATCTTTAGCATCAGACTCAGCTGCAAATTTGCGTGCTTTAACAGTTACTTCAGTAATGATTGCATTGAGCTCTTCACGAATATCTTTTGGTAGTCCATCCCAAAACTTTGAGCTTACCACCACTAAATATCCTAAATAAGAGTGGTTTGAGACTGTGATATAATCTTGAACTTCAAAGAATTTCTTAGAGTAAATATTTGACCAAGAATTCTCTTGTCCATCAACAACACCTTGGCTTAGTGAAGTATAAACCTCTTTGAAAGGAAGTTTTTGTGGAACGCCACCTAGCGATTTTATCATAGCATCATGGACATCAGAAGTCTGAATTCTAAATTTCTTACCTTTGAAATCCTCAGGGATTTTTATTAATGGAGTTTTGCCTCTAACTGAAAAGACTTTCATACCACTATCCCAAAAAGCTAGTCCTTTAATCCCTTTAGACTCTAATGGCTTTACTAATTTACCAGCTACAGGAGAATCAGCAAGTCTATGAACATCTTCAAGATTGTTGAATATAAATGGGATATCAAATATTTGTAACTGTTTTGAAAACTTGACAAACTTTGAGAGTGATGGTGCACCCATTATGCCAGTAGTTTTGCTAGACGATAAACGCATTGCTTCAATAACTTTATTATCATCATAAAGCTGTGAATTTGGAAATACT
>JBLYYQ010000004.1:0-6658 GCA_048550035.1 Nitrospinota bacterium | reverse complement strand
TGGGGTCCTTTTTGCCATCATAGACTTCCCTAATCCGTAGTCTCTTCATGAGAGTATGTTATCCACCAGATAATGCCAGCAATTGGGAATAATCTAGGCAAAGAATTTTATCAGTAACCCTTCTGTTTTAACCCAAGGTGGATTCCCACATTTGCATTCTGACTTGATTTGTAGGAAGATATGCTAACGTATTAATCGTGTTTTCTGATTAAGAAAATTTAGCATTCAATATAGATAGAATACCGAATTATGGAATATGGCCCTCTGCCCGAAGCACGCTATCCTATCCCCAATGTAAAGCGGACCGTTTTTCTTAAAGCGGTAATTTCGAACCCTGCCATCAGCGTTGGGGAATATACCTACTATGATGACCCGGACGATCCATCTAGCTTTGAAAAGAATGTTCTCTACCATTTTGATTTTATCGGAGACAAACTTGTTATAGGCAAGTTTTGCCAGATCGCCACAGGCGTTAAATTTATTATGAATGGAGCTAATCATCGAACCGATGGTTTTTCCACATATCCTTTCGTAGCGTTTGGACAAGGATGGTCTGGCCATTTCAAGGAAGAAGCATATTTCCCGTTCAAAGGAGATACCGTCATTGGTAATGATGTTTGGATAGGATACGAAGCATTACTGATGCCGGGAGTATCTGTAGGAGATGGTGCGGTAATAGCTACACGGTCCGTCGTTGTCGACGATGTGCCACCTTATGCTGTTGTAGCCGGGAATCCAGCCCGTGTTGTTAAAATGCGATTTGATGAAATGACTATTTCATCCCTGCTGAATATTCGCTGGTGGGACTGGGACATCGACAAGATTACGCAAAATATTAAAGTAATCTCTCAGGCAAATTTGAAGAGCCTAGAAGATTTATCAGAATGAGTCTGTAGGGCTAAAAAGAGATTTTACCCAGCTATTTTATCAACTTGATGGTCTTCACCAAAGCACTAGCTACCTTGACTAAACCAACAAGATACACGGACTAGCTTAGTCTTTTAAGTTACTACAATTTAACTATATTCTTCCCGGTCAAGTGATCTAAATTGAATCGCTTCGAAAAGATTTTCTTGCTCAATATTTGCACTACTTTCTAGATCTGCTATAGTTCTTGCCAGCTTTAAGATCTTGTCATATGCTCTCGCTGAAAGTCCTAACTTCTCGACTGCATTCTTTAAAAGCTCTTTTGAACTTGAATCAATTTTGCAAAACTTTCTTATATTTACCCCTTGTAAATCTCTATTACAAAATATCTTATCTAATGATTTAAATCGCTCTGCTTGAATTAGACGTGCCTTATTAACTCGCTTTTTGATCTGTGACGATGATTCTTGTAGATTATCATCTACAATATTTTGTATCTTTACATCAGGTGTCTCAACATGAATATCAAATCGATCAAGTAGTGGACCTGATACCCGGCTTTTGTATCGCTTAATTGCACTATAGCTACAGCTACACTCTTTTCGCTTAGAATCAAGGTAACCGCAAGGACATGGGTTCATAGAGGCAATAAGCATAAACTTGGCAGGATATGTTGCCGCCGTTGTTGCCCTTGTGATTGTAACTTCCCCATCTTCTAATGGCTGTCTTAATGCTTCTAATGTGTTTCGTCTGAACTCTGGTAGCTCATCTAAAAAGAGGACACCATTATGTGCAAGAGATACCTCTCCTGGCAGTGGCGTTGAAGAGCCTCCTATTAATCCTGCATCTGATATTGTATGATGTGGCGACCGAAATGGACGTTTAGTAACCAACGCTTCCCCATTGTTAGTCATACCGACAAATGAATGAATTTTGGTTGTCTCTAACGCCTCTTCAAATGTTATATCGGTTAAAATGCTTGGGGTCCTTTTTGCCATCATAGACTTCCCTGATCCAGGTGGACCTATCATCAGAATATTATGAGAGCCTGCGGCGGCAACCTCTAATGCACGCTTGACTAACTGTTGGCCTTTGACCTCTGAAAAATCAGCTTCACCTAGATTATCAGATGCGAGGCTAGTTGCAAAGAGTGTCGGGATATGGACTCTTGTTGGCTCTATTAATCGTTCACCTTCTAAAAATTCTATCGTTTCGCCTAATGATGAAACAGCAATAACATCTATCCCTTCTACTACCGCTGCCTCCTTTGCATTATGAGCTGGCAGTATAAGTTTCGTTATACCCTTCTCTTCCATAGCTTGCATTGCAACAGAAATCGCTCCACGGGTCGGCTTGATTCGCCCATCTAATGAAAGCTCTCCTAAAATCATAATATTTGATAGATCGGCCTTAATAAGATTCTCTGTCTTTAATATCCCAATCGCAATTGGAAGATCAAAGCTACTCCCTTCCTTTTTAATGTTGGCAGGGGCTAGATTAATTGTGAATTTCTTGATCGGGATCGTGAACCCTACATTCCTTAATGCTGAGAGTACACGCTCTTGCGATTCGCGGATCGCTGTATCTGGTAGTCCTACAGTTGTATAAGAAAATAGACCTGCTGCTGCGCTAACCTCTACATCTATCGTTATTGCGTTTACTCCAACAGAGGCTCCGCTTGCTATCTTTGCAACTGCCATAAGTTTTATTAGCTTTCTTCTACTTCGGTTAGTAGCTATAATTTAATTTTCCCTATTTAGAGTATAATACAGTTTTTCTAACCTTTATTTTATTAAAATTTATCTTCCCTCTTTTTTCTGGAGTAACTATTGCCAGTCATATAGAATCTTAATTTATGGATAAAAGTTTTCTAGTAACTATCGGTGGATTTGATCCAACTTCGTCTGCAGGGGTAACGCTAGACCTTAAGATATTCAAAAGCTTTGGATTATATGGCTTGGCTGTAATAACCGCTGTCACTGCCCAAAATCCGGCAAAATTTTATGCTACATCTGAACTCCCCCCAACTTTTATCAAGCAAGAGTTTGATGCGATCTCTCGATACAGTTCCTCTTTTTGCAAAACTGGCATGTTACACTCTCTCCCGATAGTAGAAGAGGTTGCCAACCAGTTACTCGGAATTGATAATCTTACATTTGTACTTGATCCAGTTATAAAATCATCCTCTGGAGCTACTTTACTTGATCCGCAGGCTCTCGAACTACTAAAATCTGATCTGATTCCGATCGCAACATTGATTACCCCAAACAGTTTTGAAGCTACTTTGCTAACCGGAGTCAAAATTGTCGATATCGACTCTATGAAGCTTGCTGCTGATAAATTAATGCAGTTTGGAGCTAAAAATATACTTATCACGGGAGGTGACCTATATTTTGAAAAAGATATTGTTGAGCTCTTAGTTATCGAACAACAGTTTCATATATTAAAAAAGAGGAGACTCGATATCGGCTCATTCCATGGGACAGGTTGTGGATTATCTGCCACAATATTATCACTACTGGCAAATAGTGATAGCAAAAAAATAAGTTGCGAGCTGGTTATTAAGGCTAGTTCATATATTAGCAACATTTTGGAGGAGTCTCAAACTCCGGACCAATCTTTAATGTTACTCAATATATGAACAGTAGAGCTATAGCTTTTATTATCCAAACTATCTTATAATATTAATAACCTCCTCAGTCATCTCATCTACTATTGAGATGGTTCTACTATTTGCCTGAAACGCTTTTTGATTCCGAATAAGATCGACAAACTGCTCTGCGATATCGACATTGGAAAGCTCAACTGCTGAGCCTGTGATCGACCCAAAGCTACCTACATTGGCAACACCTGTTACCGGCTGACCTGAGTTTGCAGTCTCACTAAAAAGAGAGTTCCCTTGACGACTTAATCCCCACGGACTCTGAAAATCAGCTAATGCTACCTGCCATAACTCTTTACTTTGACCATTACTAAAAAGCCCAGAAATAATACCTGTATCATCTACTGAAATCGACCGTAAAACTCCAGTTGAGTATCCATCTTGGATGACAGAGTTTGTGACAGAATCTGATCCATAGCTTGTGATCTCTTTGTACTCCTGGCTACTATCATCAACAAGATTCCAATCAAATGTCAATGGCTCTGCTCCTGATGAGAAGCCTGTAAGTGTGATATCTAAATCGGTTGCTGGAGTTGCAAGTTCACCTTGGTCTGTAAAGGTCATCGTCCCTGACGCTCCTGCCCCTGTTACTGTAATTCCGGTTGGCGCTGTTACATTCCAATCCCACTCTAATGTGTTTGCACTTTTTGTAAACTCTATCGTTATTGTACTCTCCTCCCCGACTGCATTATATACATTTACTGATGAACTAAAGGTTGCTCCTGTTTCGGCAGTAGCATCTAAATTCATACCAACTCGAAACTCCTCTGTCGATTTTGGAATTGACTGAACTCCTGATATATCTATATTTGAAAACGATGATTCCCTACTTGTTGTCTCTCCAGCTGCACTTGTAATTTTATACCCTTGCAGTTTATAATTATTATTATTTACAAGCTGACCTTCATTATTGACAATGAAGTTACCTGCTCTAGTATAAAATGAACCAGAATCTGATTTTGGACTCTTTACTATAAAAAATCCGGCTCCTTGAATTGCCATATCGGTTGATGCTCCTGTGGTCTCAAATGAACCTTGCGTGAAACTCGGACTTATACCGTTGATAAGTGACCCTCTCCCGATCTGCATCGTTGACGATCCATTTGCAACATGACTTGCTAATATATCTGAAAAAACTACATTGCTACCTTTAAAACCTATCGTGTTTACATTCGCTAAATTATCACTAGTTACATTCATTGCGTTCCCATATGCCTGAACCCCTGTAACCGCTACAAACATCGCGCTATTTAAACTCATATTTATCTACCTTTCTTAGCTTACTTTAGTGACTTCATTTAAGTTGTAACGCTTCCCGGCTGCCTCTAAATAGATCAAGCCTTCGTCATAAATCACTGACGTTACTGTTGCCTTTACTTTCTCTGTTGCTGCAACAGCTACACCATCTGCTCCTGACGCTGTTACTTTAAAACTATACTCGCCTGCTGGCACTTTGATACCTTGCTTATCTAAACCGTTCCATATGAAACTATTTTTACCCTCTTCATAATCTTTGAGCTCTACTGTCTTAACTAACTTCCCATCTTCATCATAGATGTCGATCACCACCTCCTCAGCTGCAGATTCTAAATCAAACATCAATTCTACCTCTTGGCTATCGCTAACCTCAAACGTATCGCCTGTCACCTCTATCTCTTTACCTATTAAATTGAGTGCCTCCGTACTGGTTAATGAATTAAATCCGGCTATTAAATCGGTAAACTTGCTATTTAAATTCATCAGCTCTTCTAACGATGAAAAGAGTGTCAACTGTTGTGTGAACTCGTTATTATCCATCGGATCTAATGGATCTTGATTTTGAAGCTGAGTTAATAAAATCTTTAAAAACTCATCTTTATCTATTTTTGAATTGCTCTCTGCTGTGCTCTCATTTGTTCCTAAACTATTTGTGGTCGTTGTCGACGATGTTGTAATCATAATCAAACCTTTAAGCTTATTGAATGGTTATTCCCTATGAAATTCTTAATCTCTTCTAACTGCAAAATTTCTTCTGAATCAAAAACAGTCCCTCCTTTCCCTTGAACCTCCCGATCATTCTCTTCTTCTAAGTTATTCTCTTGACCTTCGTGAAACTCAAACCCACTCTGCTCATCTGCAACTGTAATTGAGATCTCATCAATTGCACTAACCTCCTTTAGCAACTTTGCTCTTAATTGATCTATATTAGAATCTAGTATCGCCTTCACTTCACTGCTCTCTGCAACAATGAATGCCTTTAATCGATTCTCTACTACTACTACTTTCATATCTATCCTACCTAACTGTGGCGGATTTAAGCTTATCGTCATCTGACTTACACTGTTGGCTCTTATAGACTCTCGACCTTTTAATACAATCTGATCAATTATTGAGCTCTCAACTTTCGGGCTATTAATATCTATTCCTGATGGATCGCTCTTTAATAGTAAACTCTTGGGAGCTGAACTTTCTCCTTTTAGCAATGTAATAAAATTAAACTGATCTTCTAATTTCGAGTCTGGCTTGAGAGGGAGCCCCTTATTCATTGAGAGTAGGAGCTGACTAAACTCGTTATTACTTGCAAGGTCAGCTTGAGTTTTTCTATCAGAGATCAAAATATCTTTACTTACTAGGTCAATTACTTCTCCTTTTGATTCTCCTCCTAAATTTAGAGTACCTTTACTATCTGGTTTATTTACTAACATCTCTGGTAAGGGTTGGGGATTTCCCTTCATTGTCTGATCTAAGCTAACTCTCCCTACGTTGAGTTGGTCTGGCACTTTTAACTCAAGATTAATTGGCCTGACATCAAAGAGCTTATCGGGTGATATCAAATTAGGGTCGGGTGCAACTGTACCTTGAGATACAATCCCTAATTCAGCTATAACCTTATCTTTGACTTCACCACTATTAAATCTGTTAACTGACTTTTCGATTTCTAAGCCATCTTGCGGCTGAGCTTCCTCTTCGCTGACTAGATTTATCTTCCCTATAGTATCTTTTGGCTGAGCTTGCTCCTCGTTGACTAGATTTATCTTCCCTATAGTATCTTTTGGCTGACCTTCCCCTTCGCTGACTAGATTTATTTTCTCTATAGTATCTTGTGGCTGAGCTTGCTCCTCGTTGACTAGATTTATCTTCCCTATAGTA
>JBLYYQ010000003.1:0-9609 GCA_048550035.1 Nitrospinota bacterium | reverse complement strand
GGCTATGCATGTAAATAGATACTCTAGACTAACTCCCTGCATAGATGAATTGTATTTTAACAGTATTGAAAATATATTTCCATTCTGGCAAATTACACAGATGAAAACTCATTTGGGCTGCATCATAGTCACCTGGCTCCTTTTTCAAACTTGCTGATGCTGCGCTCGGATGTCCGCCGCCTCCTAGTTTGGCTGCAATCAGCCCAACATCAGCTAATACATTTTTGCTTCGAGCAACTAACTGAATATGATCTTTGATCCTAACTAGTATAAACACCACATCGACATTCTCTATCTCTACAATCTTAGTCGCAAGCGATGCAACCTCTACCAACTGATCGGCTCCGTTAGCAGTCGAAATTGCAATCCTTATATGATTGACCTCTCTGATTTCTACATTTTCTAGCAGCTCATTTAATACTTTAACCTGCGATTTCGTTAGCTCTTTATTAACATATTCGTTAACTAAATTTAGATCGGCCCCATATTCAAATAGGATTGATGCTGCAATATAATCTTCTTTGCAGACCGATTGGAAAAGTAAAGAGCCTGTATCTTCATAAATCCCAAGTGCAAGTAGTGTCGCCTCCTCTTTATTAAGCGATATTCCTCGCTCTTGCAATAGCTCAACCATTATAGTTGCAGTCGAGCCTCTTGTCTTGATACAGCTACTCTTGCATCTAATATCTAAAGTCTTATGATGATCGTAGACATGGAATATAACATCTTCTTTTTCTGCTAAGACCTTAAGAGGACCTAACCTCTCCTTTTGTGATGCATCAACAACAATCACCTCAGTTACTAAATCTAGGTCAAACCCTTTTAGCCTCCTATATTTTAGTGGATAATTTTGCTCTTGAAGGAAATCGCGAACATTCTTTTCCATCGAGCCTGAGAGTAGAATCGTCGCGTCTGGAAATAACTTGGAAGCTGCCACCATCGATGCAACACAATCGAAGTCTGCATTTATATGAGTGGTTATTATCTGCATAGCAGTTCTATTTACAAACCGGCTCCTTGTTAGATAACATCTTAGTCAATCCTACTTTAAGCTTATCAAAGTTTTTTTCTATAGCACAATCTGGGAGCGCATTAATGATTGTTTTACCATAGCTTCTAGTTAACACTCTACTATCTAACAGAGCTATAAGCCCATAGTCATCCTGACTCCGTATCAATCTACCAACTCCTTGCTTAAGTAGTAATACAGCCATCGGTAACTGGAATTCACGAAACGGATCCTTATTAGCTTTTTTTAGCAATGCCATCTTAGCTTCAATTAGAGGGTCTTTGATATACGCAAACGGAAGCTTCTCAATAATAACAGAGACCAGAGCGCTTCCCTTGATATCAACACCTTGCCAGAATGAGGCTAAACCTAATAATACTGAATGCGGCTCAGTAACAAATCGATCAAGTAATGTTGTCCGAGGAGCTTTACCTTGCGCTAGCCAATTAAACCTATCATCATCTTGCAACTTCTCGTAAACACTGTTTAAGGTAACTTTATTTGTAAATAAAACAAATGCACGTCCACTAGTTAGTCTGATTAAGCGTCTAATCTCCTTAGCTAGTTCATCGTGGTAAGATTTCGAAGTGGGGAGAGGAAGATTTGGCGATAGATAAATCAGAGCCTGACTCTTATAATCAAATGGCGATCCTATCTGCAGCTCTTTGCTCTCTTCTAACCCTAAGCTAGCTTTGATAAATGAAAAATCACCATCTACTGCCAATGTTGCAGATGTAAATATTACCGACTTTAAGTTTGGATAGAGTTCATCCTTTAATCTGTTCGAGATATTAATTGGGGTAGCCCTTAATTCTACTCGGTTTGCATGGGTAATGGTCCAATATATGTAGTCATCTCTATCAAATAGTACAAATGATTCCATTACTGTTGCCAGATTATGAAACTGTTCTGCAAGTGTGACAGAAGGATCTTTTATGCTCCTGAGCCCTTCTAGAAAATCACCGACTTCCCTTAGCAAAGTTATGCTCTTCTTTACAGGCTCTCTTAATATATCTTGCAGTCTGCCTGTTATGACCTCGCGCAACTCAAAATTCCCACCTGCCGGCATGTTCGCTTTAACTAGAGCAAACATACTCAATAGCTCCTCTTCTACCTTCTTTAGCAATGTTTCAGCTTCTGGAGTGAGGCTCGAAGCTAGACCTAGTTCCTTCGTGGTCGACCTTAATAAAATCATTAACTGCTGGTCATTGAAAGAATCCCCATAATATTCGGTTGCAATAGATTCTATCTGATGTGCTTCATCAAAAATCAAGACATCATAATCAATCGAAATCTCAGAATTCGTATTCGACTGCGCTACAAAATCTGAAAAAAAGAGATGGTGATTAACCACTACCAAATCTGCTAATCTTGCACTTTTTCGCATCTTGAAATAGAAGCAACTATCGTAAAATGTACAGTTTTTGCCAAGGCAAAGTTCTCTTCTTGAATTAACTTCACTCCAAGCAGGACTATCATCTCTAAGCTCTCTGATCTCGTTTTTATCACCGACAGTAGTAGTAGCTGCAAACTTACTTAATAGATCAGCCTCAAAACTTCTATAGAGTGACCTATTCTCAGTTGCATAGCTTTCATAACGGCGTCTACATAGATAGTTCCCTCTACCTTTAAGTATCGCAACCTTGATCTTATCATTGAAAAGCTGCTCTACAAATGGGATATCTCGCTCAACCAACTGCTCTTGTAGGTTCTTAGTGCAAGTAGAAATTGCTACCCGCTTGCCTGATAAGATAGCAGGGATGAGATATGCAAAACTCTTCCCGATCCCTGTTTGCGCTTCAACTATCAGTTGGTCATTATTTAATATCGCATCCAAAATCGCAGCTGACATGTTAGCTTGACCAGCTCGCAGTTCATACTTTTTTAGATGCTTATCAATTAGTCCGCCTTTAGCAAAGAAATCTGCTAACTCTACCTTCATGCTCTATTAAACATAACGCTAGATAGTACGTCCAACCGCCTTCGCGACAGGTTTCAATTCAGCCATTAGTTTGTTGAATTTTGATGGCTTAAGCGATTGCGGACCATCTGAGTATGCATCCTCTGGTTTATGATGAACCTCAATCATCAATCCATCAGCACCAGCAGCAACTGCCGCTTTGCTCATCGGATTGACCATCCGATAAAGTCCCACTCCATGGCTTGGATCAATAATTATCGGCAGATGTGTCAACTCTTTCATAATCGGAATTGCCGATAAGTCTAGAGTGTTTCTTGTATATGTTTCAAAAGTACGGATACCCCGTTCGCAAAACATCACATCTTGATTCCCTTCTGAAAGAATATATTCGCCACTCATCAGCCACTCTTCAATGGTTGTTGCTAGACCTCTTTTTAATAGTATCGGCTTATCTAACCTTCCTACCTCTTTTAGTAGCGAAAAGTTTTGAACATTGCGGGCTCCGATCTGAATAATATCTGTATATTGATTTACAATATCAACCTCTCTTGGATTCATAACCTCTGTAACTATCGGCATATTAGTCTCGTCTGAGACCTCCTTTAGCATTTTCAATCCGTCTTCAGCTAAGCCTTGAAAACTATATGGCGAAGTGCGAGGTTTAAATGCTCCTCCCCTCAAAATTGTTGCACCGGCTGCTTTGCACGCCTTGCCGGTTAGCATTAACTGATCGATTGTCTCTACAGCACATGGTCCAGCCATCACGACAACATTATCGCCACCTATCTTGACACCTTTAACATCTATAATACTATTTTCTGCTCGAACCTCTCTTGAGCAGAGCTTATATGGCTTTAATATTGGCATCACAGATTCTACATGTGCAAGTGATTCTAATGCTTGCAACCTCGCTTTATCGCGCGCATCACCTAGCGCTGCTACCACTGCTCGCAATTCGCCTTTTATCACCTGTGCCTTGCAACCATACCCTTCTATTCGACCTTTGACATCTTCTATATCATTTTGCGTTGCATTATTTTTCATAACAATTATCATTGCTTATCCCTTTCTTATAACTGCTGAGCCTAGAAAACAGATCTTTAGTAAGACTATTTATCTATAGCATCAACTTTATTTTTTCTGCAAATTTGCTACCTACCTTTAGAGTTTGCATTATATCTACTATTTTTGCCTCTTTTATTTTTCTAATCGACCCAAACCGTCTTAATAATTCTTTTTTTCGTTTCGGACCAATCCCTTCAATCTCATCTAAACTTGACCTAGTTAAATCACTTTTCCTCTTATCTCTATGAAATCCAATCGCAAATCGATGTGCCTCATCTCTTACCTGCTGAAGAATCTTCATTGCCCCTACATCATTTGATAAATCTAGCTTGACCCCCTTTGCCCCATAAAAGAGTTGATCTGTGTTTGGATTATCTCGGTCAATCCCTTTAGCGATCGCAATCACTGCAGTTGAGCCAAACCCAATATTGCTTAAACTATCAATTACTAACCGAAGGTGACCTTTCCCGCCATCTATAACTAAAAGATCAGGCACTTTTTCTAGCCCTTCTTTAATTGAGCGAAACCTCCTCATCACAACCTCTACAATTGAACTGTAATCATCAATCCCAGCTACACTTTTAATATTAAATTTCCTATAGGCACTCGAATCTAAAACTCCATCTTTTAGACTAACTTTCACCCCAACTTTATAAAGAGTCGCAATGTTGGAAATATCATAACCTTCTATTAGAGATGGAAATGAAGGGAGCTTCAATCTCTCTTGTAGCGCAGTTAAGCTATTTGTGAGATGACTTTGATCTGTTAGCCGAATATCAAGTTTTAAATTCGCATTATCTCTTGCCATCTTAAGCATCTTAACTTTGCGACCCCTACATGGGACTATCAACTTAACTTTCGAACCTCTAAAGTTCGATAGCCGTCTATTAATCTGCTCCAAGTTGTCTGGAAGTTGCTCTACAATAATAGTTGGCGGAATATCTAAATAGCGGTCATAAAATTGCCGTATAAATGCATCTAGCAACTCATTATAATCATTAACCTCAACAGAGTCGAAATTAAAGATCTTATCATCCTTTAACTTCCCACTACGGACTCGATAAATGATTAGAGTCGCTTTTCCTTCCTTGAATCCGACTCCAATAATATCTTCGTCAATTGACTTAGTATTCGATACTATCTGTCGCTCGTTGAATTTTTTTAACCTTCTAATCTTATCTCTTATTTTTGCCGCATCTTCATAACATTTAGCATCAGACTCAAGAGCCATCTTATCTTCTAACTCTCTGATCAGTTTAATATTTGATCCTTGTAAAAATAGTTTCGCCTCCTTGACTGCCAACTGATACTCCTCCTTCGTTACATTCCTAGCGCAAGGAGCAAGGCATCTTTTGATCTGATAGTTAAGACAAGGACGCCTCAATGGTTTGTTATCTAGATTATCCTTGCTCTGCCTGATCTTGAATATTTTTTCTGCCATATTAATGACATCCCTGACCGCTTTTGTCGAGATGTATGGCCCTAAATGAACCCCCTTCTCTGGCTCTACTTTCCGTACAAGCGCTAAGCGTGGATAGCTTTCATTAGTAATCCTGATGAATGGATAGTTTTTATCATCCTTTAACATTATATTATAAAAAGGACGCTTCTCTTTGATAAGATTATCTTCTAGCGTTAACGCTTCAAACTCTGAGTTGGTTATGATGAAATCGATAGTTCCAACATTGCTGATCATATGTGCGATTCGATCTGAAAGATTTCGTGAGTTGCTAAAATAACTTTTTACACGCTTATAGATACTTTTAGCTTTACCTATATATAAAACTCTCCCTTGAATATCTTGCATGAGATAGACACCAGGAGCTTTTGGGAGCTGTTTTAAATTTTGACTTAACTTATCCATATAACAAATATATTCAGCTACCAGCCAAAATAAAAGAATTTTCATCTATATGAGATGAAATTAGACAAAAAGAGAAGTAAATCGCTCATATAAAAGTGAAAAGGCTCTAAATTTACTGTAGCAATGCAAGCAGTAGAAAAAACTGATCTGGTAACGATAATGATTCCAGCACTAGTAGAGAAGATATTTTACTGAGGTAAGAATGAATATATCGACAAAACTAATAGCAAGTTTTGGAGCTATTACAATATTTGCGATAGTTGTTGGAGTAGTAGGTTCATTGGGATTGAGATATTCTACAAAAATTACGGCAGAGTTAAACAATAAGACCAATCCTGCAATGAAAAGCGTCCTAGATATGGTAGCAACTCTATCTCTGATTGAAAATAATATAAATATACTCTCTAACAACGAAATTTCTCTTGAAGATCGTGAGGCAGTAGAAGAAAATATAAAAGAATATTGGATCGAACATCAGCAAAGTTTGGAAAAGTATCAGTCGCTATATGAATCTGATAAGACTGATCCTGATATTCTTAAATATATAGAAGCAATTAAAAACTTAGATGATGATCTAGAGGAGATACAACAATACTCAGAAGAAGTCCGATTATCAAAGCTAGAAGAGCCATTAGCGTTGCTAACTCTCTTATCAGAACTGACAATAGCCCATTTGCAATGGAGTAAAATGTTAACAGCATCTCTTGTGTACAATAACCCAGAACTTCAAGGTGAGATTGGGCATATAGAAGATAAGCTTGGAAACTGGCTTGTCTCATATCAGACAGAAAATGAGATCATTAATAAAGTATTGGTTGATACAGTACTGCCGCATGAACAGTTTCATATAATTGAGGCTAATATTAAATCAAGTTTTGACCAGGAAGATGATAACATTGAAGTAAGCATTTGGTTGCAACATTTAGAACCGTTAACTCCTCAACTTATAGCTCTGCTAGATGTTGCCAAAAACGAAGCATTAAGAGTGATAGCATTAAGCCAAAAGATACATTATACACTTGATAATAGGGTAAATGCAAAATTTAACACATTAAGAGTTCTAATTGATAAGATAAGGACTAATACATCAGAGTACACCAGAAATAGAGCGGCGCAAACGCAAGTGGGTGTAGGTAGATTTAGTAGCGCTATTGAGCTATTACTATTCATTGGAGCAGTATTTGTAATTGGATTAAGTATTATTGTTCCAAGATCAATATCCAATCCAGTATCTAGTGTGGCAAAGCGATTAGCAGCAGCTTCATTAGAAGTAACAACCGCCTCAGACCAGATCAAGGCATCATCTAACTCTTTAGCCTCAGGCGCAGCAGAACAGGCATCAGCACTAGAAGAGACCTCAGCAGCATTGGAAGAAGTAGCAGCACAGACGCACGGCAATGCAGAGAACGCAAAAGAGGCGAGCAAACTTGCAATTCAAACAAGGGAGCAAGCAGGCAAAGGGGCCACCACTGTTACTGAAATGATTGTGGCGATGAGCGATATCAGTAAAGCATCAGAAGAGATCAGTGCGATTATAAAAGTTATTGAAGGAATTGCATTTCAAACAAATCTTTTGGCACTCAACGCAGCAGTGGAAGCAGCTAGGGCAGGCGAGCATGGGAAGGGATTTGCAGTTGTTGCAGAAGAGGTAAGGAATCTTGCACAGCGGGCAGGTGAGGCAGCTAAAGAGACCTCAGATTTAATTGAAAATGCGGTCACAAAAGCAGCTTCAGGCTCTAATATGGCAGATAAAGCAGGCAAAGCATTAACTGAAATTGTATCAGATGTCGAGCGTGTAACCTCTTTAATATCTGAAATATCGACCGCGTCCACAGAACAGGCTCAAGGTGTTGATCAAGTTAATATATCAATATCGCAGATGGATAAAGTTACGCAACAAAATGCAGTCGTCGCCGAAGAGGTTGCAGCATCAGCAGAAGAGCTTCATAATCAGGCAAACAATTTCAACGCAAATGTCACTCGACTAACCAGCTTAGTAGAGAGAAGAGTCCATCGCGGCAACTCAGTAGTTAATAACCCTGCTTCTGTTAATGGTAATAGCCGAGAGCCTAATTCCCTTGAGACAGTGAGTAGTTCGACAGAGAAACAGACGAGACTTGATCCAACCTCTAACAGCTCTAAGAGCAATCAATCATATGTAAGTTCATCAGGCAGAAGATCATTCAAGAAAAATTACAACAAGATAATACCTATGGATGATAATTTTGATGATTTTTAGAATGATTGATGTTATCGTTAAAAGATAGTAATGATTACAATCTCTTAAAATAAAGAGCAGTATAGCTTAGGGGGTATTCAATGAGTCGAATAGTTCATGTTCAAGGTCGGGAGATATTAGATTCTCGCGGTAATCCAACAGTAGAAGTAGATCTCCATTTAGAATCTGGAGCATTTGGTCGAGCAGCAGTTCCATCAGGTGCGTCAACAGGCAGTCGAGAAGCGATAGAATTACGGGACAATAATAACTCTCGTTATCTTGGGAAGGGAGTTCTTAATGCGATTAAAAACATCGATAAAGTCATAAGCCCGAAAATTCTAGGATTGGATGCTAGAGATCAAATCGGTCTAGATCAGAAAATGTTACAACTTGATCGATCGAGCAACAAAAAGAATATTGGAGCCAATGCTACCCTCGCTGTCTCACTTGCGGCGGCATATGCAGCGGCCGATGATCAGGGACTCCCACTATTTAGATATTTAGGAGGGATACGGGCAAAGTTACTGCCGACCCCTATGATGAATATAATCAATGGTGGCGCCCATGCTGACAACAATGTGGAGATTCAGGAGTTTATGATTATGCCAGTTGGTGCATCGTCATTTAAGGAAGCACTACAGGTTGGTGCAGAAATATTCCATAATTTGAAGTCAACTTTGAAAAAGAAGAATCTAAGCACTTCAGTTGGTGACGAAGGTGGATTTGCTCCAAACTTGAGGAGTAATAGCGAAGCATTTGATATCATCTTAGAAGCAGTTCATAAAGCAGGCTACAAAGAAAAGAAAGATGTAGTTCTCGCAATTGATGCGGCATCCTCTGAGTTTTACGATAAGAAGAAGAGGAAATATCTTATTCAGACCGAGAAGAAAAAAGAGCTATCATCAGACGATATGGTCGAATTTTATAAGAAGATGGTCCGTTCATACCCAATAGCGTCGATTGAAGATGGGCTAGATGAATCTGATTGGGCTGGCTGGAGCAATTTGACAGTTGAATTATCAGATAAAGTTCAGCTAGTAGGTGACGACCTATTTGTAACGAATTCTAAGATATTGCAAAAAGGGATTGATAAAAATATCGGCAACTCAATTTTAATAAAAATCAACCAGATTGGGACGATCACTGAAACCTTTGAAGCGATTGAGCTAGCTCAAAAATCAGGCTACACAACTGTAATATCACATCGCTCTGGTGAAACAGAGGATACAGCAATTGCAGATATCGCAGTTGCTGTCAACGCAGGTCAGATCAAAACTGGCTCACTTTGTAGAACAGATCGAGTTGCAAAATACAATCAGCTCCTTAGAATTGAAGAGTTGCTTGGTAAAACAGCTCAATATGCTGGCAGCAGCCCGTTTAGCAGAATTGGGAGATAAGGTGAGTTACTCAAAACATTCAATAAATTTTTTGATAGGGTCATTAATATTGAGTGTGATTTTATTAACATCTACATATTTCAAAGAGAATGGGTTGCGAGATGTAACCAACCTAAAAGGTAGTATTTTGGAGCT
>JBLYYQ010000002.1:0-3125 GCA_048550035.1 Nitrospinota bacterium | reverse complement strand
ATTGATAGTTTAAAAGAGAGCGATAACTTCTTTGACAATGACCAGTTTTGGTGGAATGAAAATGCAACCGATTGGTGTTATCTAGCTAGTGAGTCGAATGTCAACTCCGATGACCATCCGATATATACACCGGTACATCGTTATGCACGCAACATCATTGTTAGTCTAGATCACTGGGTCAGAGGATGGATTGACTGGAATATCGTTTTAGATCATAAGGGAGGTCCAAATCATGTTAAAAACTACTGCGGAGCTTCTATTATGATTGATCCAAGATCGGGCTATATCTACTATACCCCGATCTTTTATATACTTGAGCAGCTTAGCAGAACGATTCGTCCTGGTGACAAAGCGGTGCAGGTAAACAAGCATCTAGATAAATCACTTAAAGATACGATCTATTCAAGTGCATCTATAAGTGATGACCGTTTACTTAGCATTCAACTATTAAACACCGCAAAATATGATATTGACTGCTTTGTGCAAGTTGGATCGGAGTATGCCAAAGTCGAGATTGATGCCAACTCGCTAAAAAGCATACAGGTAGACTTGAACAAGAGAGATAGGCTAAATAACACTCTTTAGTAGCTGTAGAGTAGATAGCAATAGGAAATAATTTACGGATCTTTTAAGGGGGGGGGTTGAATTAAGGTAGCTTGCTAGTTGTATAGCAAGTACTTATTAACCAAAAAGTAAGTGAAAATTCTTGACAAACGTGAGAAATTATGCAGACTGCTATATAGCATAGCGGGTGTTATATCTTGTAGACTGAGACTATAAATATTGGGGGGAAAAGGCTATGGCAATTCTGAAAGATACTGTTTCTATGAAAATACTAAGCATTGCTTGCTTAGTAATATTTTTCTGTTTTATCACCACTGCTTCTATAGCAGAAGGAGCAAATAGAGTTACAACGTATAGAGATTCAGATGGTTGGAAGCTAAAAGTCGATGGTAAAGATTTTTATGTGAAAGGTGTAGTTTGGGGCTATGTGCCAAAAAATGAAAACTACTCTTACAGCCTTTGGGGAAAGCCAGACTACTACATAAAGAAAGTTCTTGATTATGAATTTGGCTTAATGAAAAAGGTGGGGGTCAATGCTTTTCGATCTTTTTCAGATATTCCACCTAAGTGGGTTACTTATATCTATGAAAAATATGGGATTATGACTGCTATTAACCCACTTATGGGAAGGTATGGTGCTTTGGTAGGTGGTAGTTGGCGAAAAAATACAGACTATTCTGACTCTTTAACTAGGAAGACACTCAAAGATGAAGTGCTAAAGATAGTTAGAAAATATAAAGATGTACCTGGTGTATTGATGTTTGCTCTTGGCAATGAGAGCAACTATGGGCTTTCTTGGAAAAGTTTTGAAATTGAGGATCTACCTGTCGGTGAGCAGAACAAAAAGAAGGCTAGGTATCTTTATAGCCTATTTGGTGAAGTCATTACACAAGGTAAGAAGATTGATCCAAACCACCCTTTTACAATTGTTAATGGCGATATTCAATATTTAGATTTGATTGCCGAGTATGGTCAAGATTGGGATCTTTTAGGGGTCAACGCATATCGGGGAGTTAGTTTTACTAACCTCTGGCGAGATGTAAAAACAAAGCTAGATATTCCGGTTCTATTTTTTGAGTTTGGTGCTGATGCATTCAACGCAAAAGATTTTGCTGAAGATCAGGTATCACAAGCTTACTATCTTAAAAGCCAGTGGAAGGAGATGTACCAAAAAAGTTCAGGTCATGGCGAAGAAGGAAACTCTATTGGCGGTTTTGTTTTCGAGTGGCGGGATGAATGGTGGAAGTATAAACAGACTGAAAACTTAGGCAGACATGATGAAACTGCATCTTGGGCAAATGGTGGATATAAATCTGACTATGTTGAAGGTCAAAATAATATGAATGAAGAGTGGTGGGGAATTACAAGCTTAGGAGAGATTAACCAAGATGGAGTTTCTACTTCCAAGCCTAGAATGGCATATGATGTATTAGGGGAAATATGGCGAATCAATCCTTATGAAGGTTCTGTAGATTCCATAAATCGAGTGATTGATAACATCAATATGGATGTACATCAGATGAGAAGTGAAATCCGTTTCTTAAAGGATAGTAAAAAACGATCTGACACTTTTAATATAGCAGGAGGTCGGTTTGAATTTGATATGCTAAATAAAAGTCTGGAGAGCGACTTAGAGAGAGATGGAGCAGATGGGGCTGAATATGACTACGGTTTTATGGGGTTTCTTGACTTTGAGTTTAAACCAACCCGAAATATTAAAGGTGATTTTACCCTTAATTTCATTGCAGATGCTTCCGATAGTGATTTTGAATTCAAATATGGCGACCGTGTAATTGATGAAGAAGGAGGTAAAGCAGAAAAATTTGAACTTTACAGTTTCCAGACTTCCTATGAAGGAAATGACTTTGATCTATTAGGATTTTATCATGTTCCTCGTTATCACTGGGGCTATAAAGGTGACTTTTTTGGTCTTCTAAGGGAGACAACTGATATGGATGGTGAAAACGGTCAGGATATCTGGAATGCAAAAGCACCCTATGGGGTAGAGCTTATAGGAAAGAATTTTTTAGATGGATTAACTATCGTAACAGGACCTGAAGTATACTGGGGTGCTAATCCTAAAATCATTACTAAATATCAGTTTGGTAAGAGCAACAGCTACACATTTATCCACTCTGAGGATTTTGTCCGTAGAAGCGACTCAGCATCAGGCGCAGAAGCAACAGGGAGAAGATCTCGCCAGACTACTATTCAAGGGGAGTTTGAATTTAATTCATCTACTAAACTTCAGATTGGTGGAATTATCTCAGGAACACCGAAAATAGGTGAAAAGTATGATCGTATAGAAGATAGCGATATTATTCTAGATGAGATAAAATTTGAAGATACATTAGGACTAAAGGGGAAGTTATCGTTTAGTCTATTTAACATAACTAACAATTATCTTGCGTTTAACTACGCAGGATTGGTAGCTGATGGAGGAGAGCCACTAAAAGAGTTCGGAACACAGCTTCCATATTCTGAGCTTGGTAACAAGAAGGAAGTAGAAGCTGGAATGCTAGCTCAGATAAAATCATTTACGATATTTCCTAGGGTACTTT
>JBLYYQ010000001.1:0-6449 GCA_048550035.1 Nitrospinota bacterium | reverse complement strand
CATATGCTAGCAGTGACTCTCCAACGATAAAAGATCTGGCGATTGAGGGGATCTGGAAATCGAATATTGACACAATCAAATTTTACATTAGTTCTACAGTTGGGAGTCAGCTAGATCGCAAAAAGGTCAGAGCCGATGTTCTAGCAATTTATAAGCTTGGAATATTTGATAAGGTTAGAGTTAATCTTGATAATATAGAAGGTGGCGTCCGGTTAACCTACGTACTTAAAGAGAAGCCATTCATCAGAGAGGTGATTGTGAATGGGATTAAGAATGTAAGTGAGAAGGAGCTACTCTTAGGTGTTAAGACTGCGAAGGGAAGCTTTTTCAGGCAAGATTATATTCCGTGGGATGTTAGTAGAATCAAAAAAACCTATCAGAGCAAAGGTTATTACTCTGCCACAGTAGAGGTCAAGGTCCATAAAATAGAAGATAACCTAGTCGACATTGAATATATAATCGACGAGAACGAAAAGATAGTGATCCATAGTATAACATTTGATGGTGTAAATGCATTTAGCGATGCGACATTAAAAAATATAATGCAGACTAAAACTGCTCGTTGGGGTTCAACATATGGAGATAAGGGTGTTTTCAAGAAAGATTTACTGAAGGCGGACCTCTTATCGATTGAGTCGTATTATCATGATCATGGATTTGTAAAGATTAAGTTATTTGAGCCAGAGATTGAAGTAGATAAGGAGCGTCGGAATGTATATTTAAGGTTATCGTTAATTGAAAATGACCAGTATCGAGTAGGTGATATAGAGATTGAAGGTGATGATATTTATAGTAGCCCTGAACTACGAAAATGGTTAACGCTATCATCAGGAGATATTTTCAACCGAGCCTTACTTCGTAAATACATTTTTGACACGACCGATCGTTATAGCGAGAAAGGTTATGCATATGCACAGATTCAGACAGAGAGTAAGATTAATGAAGAATCGAAACTAGTCGACATCAAGATCACTCCTCAAAAGGGTCGGAAGGTATATATAGGTAACATTGTTATAAGTGGAAATAGCACGACTAGGGATAGAGTTATCCGCCGTGAGTTAAGATTTGCAGAAGGCGAAGTCTATAATAGTAAGAAGCTTAAGATATCGAAAGATAAGATTAATATGTTAGGTTTTTTTGAGAGCGTAGATTTCGATCAGAGGGCAAGACCGGAGAGTGACTTAGTAGATATTGATGTCAGAGTGGCCGACAAAAACATAGGGCAAATGATGCTCTCATTGGGATATAACTCAGAAGAGCATCTTTTAGTTCAGGCGCAAGTTCAATGGGATAATTTGTTAGGGAAGGGTCAGAAGCTATCATTTACAGCAGAGAAGTCATCGATTCGTGACGATATTAGTATAGGTTTCACAGAGCCAGCACTCTTTGATCGAAACCTATTAGTTGGTGCAAAAGTTTATAAAGGTAATTATACTCCTGATATTGACGATGGAAGCTATAACTCTAAGACTGATGGATATATACTGCGGGCAGGTCGCTCATTATCGACAAATTTATTTGGTCAGATAGGCTACAAGCAAGAGTCCACTGATGTCACTATTACAGATAAAGATGAGGCTAGTATTTATCTACTAGAGCAAGAAGGGCTTTTAAATATTCGTTCTATTTTCCCGTCCATTACTTATGACACCCGCAATGATCCATATGGACCAACGAGCGGGATGAGAGCAAAGCTTTATACTGAATATGCAGGGATAGGTGGTGGTGCCAAATTTTATAAATTGAGAGGCGAGTTATTAAAGTATCAGTCATTGAGTGGCGGTTTTGTAGGAGCAGCGCAAGGAAAAATAGGGTGGGTAGAATCATTAGATGATAATTCTGTTCCGATAACAGAGCGATTTTTCATGGGAGGTCCGAGTAGTTTACGCGGATTTAGTTATCATGATATAGGTCCCAAAGAAGAGAATGGTGCAGCAATAGGAGGAGAGGCTTCCTTAATCTTCAATCTTGAGTTACAATACTTGTTTACACGTTATTTTAGAAGTTTTCTTTTTTATGATAGAGGTAATGTTTATGGTAAAGAAGATTTGCGAAATAATACAACAGCAAATTATTATGACTTAGGAGAGATGCGAAGCAGTTGGGGGCTAGGAATCCATTTTTTCTCGCCTCTTGGTCCAATAACTCTTGCATACGGGATCAAACTAGATCGGCAAGAGGAAGAGACACCGAGTGAATTTCATTTTTCAATAGGAGGAGTATTTTAATTATGGCTAATCGATATTTTAGTAAAACTGTAGCAGTAGTTGGAGTAACACTATTTATGATGTTAACATTTTTTGCTAATACCGAGCTAGCATTTGCAGAGAAGATAGGTGGAGTGGACCTGCAGAAGGTTTTAATAAATTCTAAGAAAGCTAAGAAAGCGCAAAAAGAGTTACAACTGAAATTTGATAGTAGTAAATCTAAACTTGAAAAGATGAAGGCAGAACTGCTGAAAATGCAAAGTGAGTTAACAGAGAGCCGTCGTACTCTTTCAAGCGATAAATTAGTACTAAAAGAGGGTCAGCTAAAACGTAAAGAGCGAGAGCTAGCACTAGAGCAAGAGGATTTGCAATCATCACTGCGCTCAACTCAAGCTGAAAAGATGAAAGTTATATTCGGTGAGATCAGTAGTGTAATTAAGGATTATGCCAAGAAACACAAATATCATATTATTCTTGAAAAAGGTGCAACACCTTCTATTGGGAATCCGGTTATTCTCTATCTTGACGATTCCATAGATGTAACAGATGATATTATAAAATTGCTAGATCAGAAGTAATAAGGGGTTAAATGCGTCTTAAAGAGTTGGCAGATAAATTAGGACTACCATTTAATGGATCAGCTGACTTAATCGTTAATAGTGTTGAATCGCTAGATAGAGCGAAGAGTGGAGATCTCTCATTTTACATAGAAGGTCGAGTTTCTAAATCAACGCTATTATCGAGCAATGCAACTGTTGTTGCATTAGAAAAGGATCGAGGCGAATATGATTTTGCAACAATTACAACCTCAAACCCGATGTTGGTTTGTGCGATGGCGCAAAAGCTTCTAGAGCCACCTAAATTACCATCTCCAGGGATTGATAAAGAGGCAAAAGTTTCACCATCTGCAAAAGTTTCACCATCTGCTTATATAGGCGAATTTTCTATTATTGGTGATAATGTTCAGATTGGTGATGGTGCCATTTTATTTGGTGGTGTTAAGATTGATGCTAATTGCAAGGTAGGATCAAATAGTACCCTCTATCCTAATGTGGTTGTTCAAAACGGTAGCGAGATCGGATCGAATGTTATAATACATGCCAGTAGCGTGATAGGTTCAGACGGTTTTGCCTACACCTCAGGTCAAGATAATAAGCCTTACAAGATAGGACATAAAGGTAATGTAGTCATCAGAGATCATGTAGAGATTGGAGCATCAGCAACGATAGATCGAGGAACATTTGGCTCAACGCTAATAATGGAGCATAGCAAGCTCGATAACCAAGTTCATATAGCTCATAATGTTAAGATTGGCAAGAATGTAATAATTGCAGGTTGTTCCGGTGTTGGAGGTTCTGCTACGATTGGTGACAATGTTCAGATTGGTGGTATGGCTGGTGTTAGTAGTGGTGTTACTATTTGTGCAGATGCTAAGATAACAGGTAGCAGTAATGTTATAAGCGACATTACTGAAGCTGGTATTTACAGTGGTCCATATGCGATGAAGCATATGGAGTTTAAGAGATTTTTACTTGCAGGTAAAAGTGTAAGTAAATTAGATGCAAAGATTAAATTGATAGAAAAAAAACTAAGGGAGCTAGATAACAAATGTTAAGCCTAGAACAGATTAAAGAATATCTGCCACACCGTGAACCATTTTTAATGATAGATAGAATTGTTGAGATAGAAGCTGGCAAGCGAGCAGTAGGTAAAAGAAAAGTTAGAGCCGATGAATATTTTTTTGCTGGTCACTTTCCTGGCAACCCTGTTTTCCCAGGGGTGTTGACAATAGAGGCACTAGCTCAAGCGGCAGTAGTTTTAGCAAAATATAAAAGGGACAATCAAGAAGATAATATATATTATTTAGCCAGTGTCGATAAAGTTCGCTTCAAACAGATAGTCAATCCAGGTGATGAGCTTACCCTTACTATCACTGCATTAAAGGCACGAAATAGATTTTGCAAAGTAGCAGGAGTTGCAACTGTTGATGGTGAAATAGTATGTCAAGCAGAGCTGTCATCTTTTTGTAAATAGGTAACTCCCAAATGTCATGCAAGATCGATAGGGGTGCTATTGTTAGTCCAAACGCTTCATTGGGAGTTGATGTTATTGTTGAACCATTTGCAATTATTAAGGATAATGTATCAATTGGCGATAGGAGCAAAGTAGGAGCCCATACGATAATAGATCATTCTAAGATAGGTAATGATGTTGTCATTGGATCATTTTCTTGTATAGGTGGCGATGCCCAGGTTGTAAATATTGCTGATATCAATTCATCTGTTATTATAGAAGATGGCGTTATAATTAGAGAGCATGTGGTAATACATCGTTCAATGATAGATGGTGGTATTACAAAGATAGGCTCAAACTCTTTTATCATGAGCCAAACGCATATAGGTCATGATTGCAAGTTAGGGCGTGAAATTATTTTAAGTTCATTGGCAGGCTTAGGAGGACATGTGGTGATTGATGATTATGCAGTTATAGGAGCCAATGCACTCTTTCATCAACATACAAGAGTCGGGATGTTAGCAATGGTTGCAGGAGGAGCGCTGATTAGTAGAGATGTTATCCCATTTTTTTTGATAAGCCATGTAGGCAAACCTGTTAGTATCAATAGTGTTGGATTAAGAAGGCATAACTATTCAAGTGCCGATATAACAAATATTAAGCGAGCATATAAAGTTTTAGTTAAGAGTAAACTTCCGCTCCCTGACGCAGTTACAAAAATAAAGAGCTTACTAGATTCTAACGGTCCGATTAAAAGTATGTTAGATTTTTTACAAGGTTCTAAACGTACATATTTAATAGGATGATTGGTCGCTTGTATGATAGATAGGAAAGATGCAGCAGTTGGAGTTATAGGAGTAGGTAGGATGGGTCAATATCATGCCGGAGCCTATGCAGAGATGCAAAATGTAACTCTGGCAGGAGTATTTGATACAGACCAGCTGTTATGTAGCGAGGTTGCCAAGAAATTCAGGTCGAGATCTTGTCAGAGTATTGATGAGCTATTGGATCTTGTCGATATAGTTTCGATTGCAACTCCAACTAGACTTCACTATGAGATTGCCAAATACTGTTTAGAGGCAAAAGTACATGTTTTAGTTGAAAAACCGATCACAGATAATTTAGAAGCAGCCGAATCGCTCTTTAAGTTAGCGAAGCAATTAAACTTAGAATTACATGTAGGTCATATAGAAAGATTTAATGGTGCAGTTCAAGAGTTAAAAAAGGTTGTGCATAATCCTCTCATAATTGAAATGAGAAGGATGGGTCCATTTGATCCTAGGGTACAAGATGGAGTAATTCTTGATCTTTTAATTCATGATATTGATATTTTACTAAACCTGATTGATTCTGATATCAAGAGTATTCACGGGTTTAGTAGTGCCATTGAGACCGATAAAGAGGATGTTGCCAACGTACAGTTTCTATTTGAGAATGGATGTATTGCTAACCTAATTGCAAGGAGGATGACTCAAGAGAAGGTTCGAACAATGTCGATTACGCAAAAGGAGGCATATATTGTACTTGATTTTGCATATCAAAATATACTCGTCCATCGGAATGCGACAACAGTGCATGAGATGCAGGCAGCGGAATTAAAGTATCGTCAAGAACAGGTAATTGAACGTATTTTTGTACATAGGGATAACCCTCTAAAGCTTGAGCTACGACATCTGGTAGATTGTGCGATATATAATAAAGAGCGGAATACTTCCGTTGAAAATGAACTTCGATCATTAAAAGTTGCCCTATCGGTATTAGAGAAGATTGAACATATAGAAAACAAATTTCGGTAAATGAAGGAAGAGACGGAAGATTCAATAGGATTAATTGCAGGGAGAGGTAAGCTCCCTATTGTTATAGCCAAGAAACTATTAGAGTTAAATAAAAGCTTATTAGTAATCACTTTTGACAAAGAGAGCTTCGATCAGTTCAAGTCTGTAACCGATAATGTTCATCAGATAAATCTGCTTGAAGTTGAGATGAGTATAAATTTGTTAAAATCAAACAGTATCAAAAAAGTTCTATTTGCAGGTAAAGTTGAAAAACAAGAATTGCATCTCAATAAGAACCTTGATCACTCTGCGCTTAAGATTTTATCTAATCTAAAGGATCAATCAGACGACTCAATTATGCTAGGGATTATAAACGAGCTTGAACAGGTAGGGATAATGACTATCCCTCAGGAACCACTGGACAAACTGAAGGCTGCGGTTGTTCAGGCAGGTG